>JBAZQW010000093.1:0-8142 GCA_041645005.1 Desulfotomaculaceae bacterium
ACGAAGATTGTCACAGACCAATATCCTTGTTGCACCGCCGAAGTATTTGTATGCGTTGACGTGGGCGGATATCCAGGCTTCCTGATCCTGCTTGTGAAATGCCTCAACATAAGCGTACTGGCTGTACGGCAGCACGGCGACAAATATATATGCAGGCAGTTCTTTGCCAATGGTGCTGTCGGTGACCGTTGCCGTATCGCCGGCCCAGTCGACTTCCATGATCTCTCCCGGTTTGCGGCCTATGTGCATGGTGGCCTTGTTCTTCTTGATATACTCTCGGTAGTAGTAGCAGAACTGCGTGTACATGAACGGCACATCGCCGCACTGCCTGCACTCCGCGCAGTACTCTATCCACAAGAGGCTGAGCGCCTGCGCCGTTTCTGGCAAGTTCCTTATGGACATATGCATAATCCGGCATTCGCCGGTTTGATGGGGTCGGGGGTTTTTTCGGATAGAATAATTCCCCCAGTCTCTCATCGGTAAATTCTTTTGGCAAAGGGGCAGTGAGGTTATGCTCATTGGCTTTCTCAATTGTCCTTGCCACGGTGTTTCTGGAGCAGTTGCAGCTTGCCGCAATGCTCCGCTGACTGATTCCCTGGCTGTGGAGCCTCAGGATCTCCCGGTATGGCGTCATGTGATGACCTCCTCAGATGAATTTGTGCTATACACATGAATTCATTCTAAGGCATGCCATTTCTACCTGAAATATGGTAAGATGCTGGTGACATCCCTAAGGGAGGAAACGCTCAGAGTATGAGAAAGCCGAAACTGATACACGCCAGGAAACTGGTAATTCCGGATAACTTCGAGCCGCTTCTGCCTAACGATTATGACGAGACGTTCCGAAATGGCTGTTTCCACTTTAATATTGAGAAACTTCTTCCATATGTGGCTAAACACAGAAATGAGTTGCTGCAAGTCTCTGTTGCCGTATCTGATTGGCGTAAAGAGAACGGCCCTGATGATGAATACATCGAGCTGGCGGATTTGACACAGCCCATCATACTTGCGGAGATTGCCCCTGACAGGCTTGAATTTTATCCTGATATCGACCCTGCGAACTGGATGGCACGGGGCTACAGCCTTATTGACGGCCATCATCGCATTGAGAAAGCGTACCGGCATGGTGTGGAGCAACTCCCGGCCTACATACTCCCCATGGAGCACCACGTCGGATTCATCTTCAAGGGATACAAGGAGTATGCCAACTACTGGAACGGCAAATTACTCGACTACATGAACGACATGAAACGCCGCCAGTGCATTTCTGAATTGGCCTTAGATATGTAGTATGTATAATGGCTCATCTTGCTCCGTGACTGTGGCTCAATTTCTACCGAGCTTCTGGCTCACTCAACTCCGCACGAGAGGCTCCCGTGAAGCGTAATATTCATGTTTTTTACGTCATTATAAATGAGAGCGGAAAAGAGTATCGGCCAACAATCAACGCCAACTCACCTGAGTCCCGCTAACTTCGGCCAATAATTCATAAGCAGTATAAAAATGAATGGTGAGTAAATACCATAAGCCGAGTTCTGTCGTGGGTGATCATCTGTCTGGGACACCGGTTACCCGGCGCTTCCAGCTACCCAACCCGGGAGCGGGACAGATTGCCCCGTTGCCCCATATCTGGGTCGCAGACTAAACTTAATAATTGCTTCTAAATTATTAGGTGTTTTACAAACTGGTTTTTTAAATCAGAAATATCAAATAATATTAATCAGAATTAAATGGCTTATTAACTCCTCGGTTTACATTCTCCTACCCTATCACCAATAAGACCATAAATACTTAATCTTCTTGTCAATTTTCTCTAAATAATATTTCATTTTTTCTATCTTTTGCTCAATAATCTGTTTTTTGAGCATTATTTGTCTGCGGGTAGCTACGGTTTTCACCCTCCAAATAGAGATCCAATAGTGTTTTAGCATGTAAACCGGCATTCCGGTATCACGCAGGCAGCATATTAAGCTGATCCATTCCACATCCTCATCACTGAACAGCCTATTTCCGTGTTTATCACGCTCGATAGAAGGCAATAAACCTTCTTTTTCATTATACCTAATTGTATAAGCTGTCAAATTGACTTTCTTGGCGACCTCGTTTATGGAGTATTGCAAAAGATTCTCCTATCTTCCTGACGGCACATTTTTATATCATATATACATTTGAGAGCAGGGGCAGTCAAGCTCTTTTAAAAATTTGCATGACACGACCAGACAGACCGCTTTCTTTAATAAATAGTGCCATGACAGCAACCACTTGGGGTGAAGTTCTCTCCGGATTGCTTTACTTAAAATTAATCAATTGATAATTTATTATTGATTTTTTATCATTTGATGTTATAATTTTATTATAAGGGGGGATGATAAATTTGAATCCCAACAGTTCCATCGCATCGCTGACTGATGTAAAAAATTTTTTAACTGACCTAAAACATATATTAACATCCGACAAATGCGAACTGGATATATTGCCCCGGAAACAGGACGAAGACCCTCTTGATCCGTATACCACTGAAAATACCATGCTGGACTTGGACTATGACACTGACGATATAAAGGATGAGCTGTTATCGTTAACCGAAAAGGACTACCTTGAAACAGTTCTTGACGATAAAAACAGCAGCAAACCACCTTTCTGGGTTTTGGGGAAGACGATTAAGTGTAAGGATGTATACATAAAGGTCAAAATTCGGGACAAGGCAAGGAATAAAGTGTTTTGTATGTCCTTTCACTATGCCAGGTATCCATTGAAAGATAAACCATATATTTAAATACTGAGTTTTTCCAATTTAGAGAGGGAGGATTAATATGAGAGCGCCGAATGATCTTTTGATTGAGGGAGCGCCATACGAATGTCCTTTTTGTGATGTTACTCATCCTATTGAAATTCGCAAAAGACTAACTCAATCTTTGGTTAAGAATGAGCCGGTGGAATATGAGCAAATTTACTATTATTGTCCAATCGAAGATGAAGAGTTCACGCCCAGCAGGATTATGGACCAAAACCTGTTAAAGGCCCGCGATGCATATAGGAGTAAAAAAGGGCTTTTAACCTCGGAAGACATCAAGGAGATCCGTAAAAGCTATAGCTTGACGCAAAAAGAATTTTCCAATTTGCTTGGTTGGGGGGACATCACAGTCCAACGCTACGAGACCAAGCTTATCCAAGATGCGACTTACGACAACATGATGAAAATGGTTGCTGAAAACCCTTCCTTTGCGCTTAAGTCATTAGACAGCCATAAGAACTTTTTTCAGCCAGAAAGGTACTCGGAAATCAGAGCTCTGATCAAATTAAAAATCAAAGATAAAGGCAACTATTTACTCCGGGTGCAAGAAATTAAAAACTATTACATTGATTATGAAGAAGAGTCAGATTCCAATGGATACAAAATATTAAATCTCGACAGAATCAATGGAGTCCTTGGTTATTTTGCCAAGTTCGTTAACCCTTATAAAGTTAAGATGATGAAGTTGCTGTGGTATACAGATGCTTTGCATTTCAAATGGTTTGGAACTTCCATGACGGGATTGGTGTACCAGCATCTGTCTTTGGGAGCCGTACCCCTGGGATATAACGAATTGCTATCGCTGCCGTCAGTTAAAGTGGAGGAAAAATATAATAATGATTATATTTCCTATAGAATCTATTCTCTTGAAGAGATAAACCTTTCATCTTTTTCACTTGAGGAATTGAACATCTTGCAAAGCGTTGCTAATTTCTTTCGAGACAAAAAGACAGATGAGGTAATCAATTATATGCATGAGGAAGCTGCTTATCGGGAAACCATACCCAATCAGGTTATCCCTTACAGCCTGGCCAAAAAAGTGCGGGAGTTTGAATCTAAATATAATATATAAATTATAATTTATCGCCTCTAATTTTTTTAGAGGTGTTTTTTATACAGCTATATTCATATAGTCATCTTCTTTTAGCGGAGCTATTGCCTTCGCCACCATCCCACTTTATGTGGCAGCAAACACGCGGTTGTAGGACTGACGAAAGCGGTTGCCCTGGAATATGCCAAAAACAATATCAGGGTAAATGCGATATTGCCAGGCGCTGTAGAAAACACAGGAACTTTTGAGCGAAGTTTTGGAGGCGACCAGGCATCAATAGACTGGGCGAAATCCATTCATCCTATGGGGAGATTAGCCACACCGGAAGAAATAGCCAATGCGGTAGTGTTTATCATAGTTGACGGGGGATATACGGCGGGGTAATTATTACGGCAGAGGAGAGGGGACAGACCAGCATCAGAGAATGTCCCAATGGAAGAATGGTCAATAAGTTCGTAGCTAACGCGCCGTGTTCGATTGAAATCGAACCTACAATTTGCGGCGCTGTTTGCATGCATGGGCGTATATATAAAGAAATACGCCCATAAATGAGCGTATTTCAGAATTAATTGGTGAGTATGTACATAAGCCGAGTTCTGTCGTGGGTGATCATAATATGAATATGTTGAGGAAGGCAGTCGAAATATCTCCTGCTTCATGGGAAAGGGATTGTCTACATTCCCAGCGTACTTCTAAGGTTCATATTTCCCAGATGTCAGTAGATATTATGGACCTGTCATGTCATTGATATGAAAATGATGTCCAAAACGCCAAATACACATGTGAACCGATGTCAAAATATCAAGGATCATTGCTTAACCAGGGCTGCAATGCCTCCCTGGTAATAAGGAGCTGAGAATAATACGCTTTTGGCCCGTTCATCAGTAATGGTAATACAAGCCCCAATCATATCTACCTTGCCAGCTATCAGTGCCGGTATCATAGCGCCAAAGTCCATGTTAACCACTTCCAGCTTCATACCTAATTTTTGAGCAACATAACTGGCCAATTCAATATCAAAACCTACTACTTTCTGGCTGCCGTCTATAAATGCAAATGGTTCAGTAACCGCAGCGGTGCCAAATTTCAACACGCCTTTATTTCCGTCTAACTTTATATCCGGCATAGGTGCGGGGTTCCCGGTTTTTGGGAACCAGCGTAACATCATCTGATCATAGGTACCATTGGCTTTTAGCTCATTTACTACATCATCAATAGTAGTTTTCAATTGTTTATTATCAAGAGCTACAGCAAAACCATAATTATCAACTGTGATCATCTCAGGCATGACTAGCAAACCAGTATTTTTAGCAGCTATATTTTTTAAAATAGGTTCATCATAGGCAGCCACATCGGCTTTACCTGCTTTTACCGCTAAACATGCATCAAGTACGGTATTGTAATATTGGAATTTGGCATTAGGATACTTTGATAAAACCAGTTTATCTGCTACTGTACCGGTTGGGACAGCAAACTGCTTGCCATCCATCTGGTTCATAGCAGTGATTTTTTCCCGCGAACTACACCCTGCAATTGTCAGTAACGAAAAAATTAAAAGGACAATTAATATACCGCTAATCTTTTTCAATATGGGATTCATCTCCTTTTTTTGCTAAAATTCCGAATTTTAATGCTGTACTTCTACACAATTACTGCTTTTCCTTCCACCAAGGGGGGCTATTAGGTATTTATCAGCAAAAAGAACGTTGTATATGGAAGGTAAAGAAATACGCCCATAAATGAGCGTATTTCGCAATAAAATGGTGAGTAAATACATAAGCCGAGTTCTGTCGTGGGTGATCATCCATCTGGGACGCCGGTTACCCGGCGCCTCTAGCGACCTTACCCGGGAGCGGGACGGGCCGCCCCTTTGCTCCCCTATTTGGTCTTGCTCCAGGTGGGGTTTACCTAGCCGGCCGGTCGCCCGACCGCTGGTGCGCTCTTACCGCACCGTTCCACCCTTGCCTTGCGGCGGTTTACATTTCTATGGCACTTTCCTTGGGGTCGCCCCCACTGGGGATTACCCAGCACCCTGCCCTGTGGAGCTCGGACTTTCCTCAGGCGCCCTGGACAGGCGCCCGCGACCACCTGATTTACTCACCTTACTTTCTATGTTCTAAGATTATATCAGACCTGCTTATCCCAGTAAAGCATCCGGCCGCAGTGGCTGCAGAGCACCAGCTCATCGCCCTGCCTTAAACGACGCATATGATGAAAAGGAATATTCACCCGGCACCCCATGCAGGTCGATTTTTCCACCTTGGCCAGGGGATCATCAAACCTCCTTTGTATCTCCGTGTACATTTGCCAGAGGTCAGCATCCACCCGTTTGAGCATCTTCTGCCTGGACAGGGGGATTTTCGCCAGTTGCTGCCTCACCTTCTCCTGGCTGGCCAGCAGTGTCCCGTGCTTTTTCCTGTAATCTTCGGCTTTCTTGCTCAGTTCGGCACTCATCGCTTCCAGCCGGGAGCGGAGGTCGTCCTGCTCCTCCATGATAGCCAGGATCTCGTCTTCGGTCCGCTTTACTTTTTCATCTAAACTCTCAAGCTTCAAACTGCTTGTGTTTACCTCTTTGGGGTTGGTGATTGAACCGCCGTATAGTTTTTCCCCAAGGCTTTTAATCTGATCACTGGCGGAGGCGACATCCATTTCCTTCGTTTTTTTAACTCTTTTCTGTGAACTGTACTCTTCCTTAAGCTTGTTGAAAATCAAGCGGCCCTGCTCAATATCTGCTTTAAGAGATTTTAACTCTCCGGAAAACTGTCCCTCCCTCAGTTTCTGTTCCAGGGCTTTTCTTTGTCCATCTAGCATCTGGATTTCCCAGAGCTGCTTTAAATCGGGCATATTAACCTCCCCTTAAAAAATAATAAAAGATAGGAAGCGCTGCATCCTATCTAAAAATATGCGAATGGGTCGGTATTGGTTTGCGCCAGCAGCAAATCAATACTCATATTTTCATCGCGGCACCGGCCTGCCAGAAAGCTTTGCAATACTGGTAAAACAACCGCCTCTGTGCCATAGTGCCCCGCGTCTATGAATTTCAGGCCGGCTTCCACCATCTCCTGGGCCGCATGGTATTTAAGGTCCCCGGTGACAATGGTGTCCGCTCCCGCCCTGAGGGCGGTTGGCCACAGATCCGCGCCGGAGCCGCCGCACACGGCTACTTTTCTGACGCCGGCCTCCTGATGGCCGCCGGTTCTTACCGCCGGCAGGTGCAGGGCTGTTTTTACTTTCTCGATAAACTGGCTGAAAGAAAGCTGCTGCGGCAGCTCACCCACGCTGCCCAGCCCGTAGGCCGGACCGGGGTTTTCCAGGGGATAAAGGTCATAAGCCACTTCCTCGTAAGGGTGGGATTTTTGCATCGCCTGGATTACATTATTTAAAATTCCCGTGGGAACAATGGTTTCCAGTTTAATCTCTTCCACTTTCTGCAGTTCACCCGCCCTGCCCAAATAGGGGTTTGTCCCGGCCAGGGGTTTAAAAGTCCCGGCGCCTTTGGTCATAAAGGAGCAGTGGCTGTAGTCGCCGATCCAGCCGGCGCCCGCCTCTGCAATGGCACTGCGAACGTTTTCCGCGTGATCCTCCGGTACGAAAACCGCCAGTTTCACGTAGGAAGCGTGCCCTGTCTGCTGCAGCACGGCCATTTTATCCAACCCCAGCCTGACGGCCAGGGCGTGATTGACTCCGCCCGCTGCCGCGTCCAAATTGGTATGCGCCGTATATACGGTGATATTATTTTTAATTAGAAAGCCGATCAGTTCACCGGCTGGTTGACTTAAGTCAATGGATTTTAACGCCCGGAATAGCACCGGATGGTGGCTTACAATCAGGCCCGTGCCTTTTTCAACCGCCTCTTGGGCGACGCTGATATTTACGTCCAGGGTCAGCAGCACCCTTTCCACTTCCGCTCTCCGGTCGCCGACCTGCAGCCCTGAGTTGTCCCAACTTTCAGCCAGGTGACAGGGCGCCATTTCCTCTATCAACTTGAAGATTTCTTCGCATTTTACAGGCAACCAGCTATCCCCCTGATTTGTGACAGTTTCGTTTTTATTTCCAGGGCTTTTTCCCTGGCGGCATCGCTATTGGCGGACTCCAGCCCGGCCAGTATCTGCTCGTACAAACCCGCGATCCTCTCCGCGTAGCGGCCCAGCAGCGGGTCTTTCTTTTCCAGCAGCCTGGGGCCCAACTCCAGCAAGAAAGGGTCTTTAGTTTCTTCCTGGCCGGGTATGGCCATGATCACAATATATATTTTACCGCCGTCTTCTACAAGCCTCTCATCGCTTATTTTCCAGCCGTT
>JBAZQW010000094.1:0-8121 GCA_041645005.1 Desulfotomaculaceae bacterium
AAGCCTTTCCTGTCTGAATAGCCCATTTTACCGGTATATTGTTGAGCAATAGATCATAAACCAGGCCATAGGCTACAAACATCCCGTTGTCCTGATAGGTCTGATCCATTGGTATGATGATAGTGCCTGGCGCAAAAATTTCTACAGCCATAAAATCACCTCCCTTCCTTACGTTTCACAGGTCTGTTTGCAGATGTTGACCTGTATGACAATAACTTTCCTCAGGCGCCTGCTGTCGATCTGGTCGATCTGGACGTGCTCAGGCACTACCTCGACACAGATGGCCTCGCCTTCAGGCGGCCCGTCCGGCCACTCAACCAGCGCGTTGAAGGGTACGTCGAAGTGGGCGCCGTGCACCTGCTGGTCGGGCACATCAGCGGCATACTTGACTGTTATTTTGGCGGTGCCGTCTACGATAACTTTCCTGAGAGGTACCGTCTGACTGTCTTTTCCAGCCGTCAGCTTCGTATCGATTACCTCTGCCTTGGTAATTTCAAAGTCAACCGTATAGCTTAGAAGTACCTCCATCGGAGGCTTTTGGCTGGGAATCACCAGTTCATGATTGATGGCCACTTCTCCGAATACCTCCGGTATTTTGCAGCCCTGACGCATTAGTCCATTCATAATTTATCCCCCCTTAGTCAGCTTTCGGCTGCAACCAGATCAGAAGGACGATTTCTTTCAAAAAAGAACGGCCGTCGACCTCGTGAACCTCAACGTGCTCTATGCAAATGTGCACATTGTACAGATTTAAGTCAAAATCGAAGGGCAACAGCGAGCCGTCGTTGTTCTTGACCAAAGCCTGGAACGGGAGTTCATAGTGAGCGAAGTGCACCTTTTGGTCGGGCACGTCGGCGATGTACTCCACGCCGAAGTCAAGAGTGCCTGCCACCAACACTTTGCGTCCCACCGGAGCCTTGACCGTAATGGTTAATGCCTTGTGTACGGTGATCTCGATGGCCGTGTTAAGCAGTTCCTCTATATCCGGCTTTTGCTCCGGTATCTCTAACATGCCGTTGACCAGGATTTGGGTGTGAAAACTGACCGTGTCCCCCGGTTTAGGACAAAGTTCAGTTACTACGCCGCTTGAACAAAAAACCGCCATGGTATCCCTCCTTTTTAAAAGAAGCCCCGTTTGGGGCTTCTTTTTATTCTGTGTACACGTCAAGCCTGACAACAATCACTTTAAAAATTCGCCGGTCATCCAGCAGGCAAAACTTGGTTTTTTCAATAACCGGCTCGATACAGATCGGAGTACCCTGGGGAGGGCCGCCCGGCCACTCAATTAAAGCGTTGAACGGTATTTCGAAGTGCGCCGCGTGTACCTGCTGGTCAGGAACATCTGCGGAATATTTGATAATAATTCTAGCTGTACCAACGACCAGGACTTTTTGAAGTTCCCTCTGGGGGGGTGGGTCTTCCGGATAAAGCAATGGCGTGTCAATTACTACCGCCTTGGTTATATCAAAGTCAACCACTGCGTCCAGCAGACATTCTGCGGGCGGTTTCTGCTCCGGTATCGTAAGCAGGTGGTCGATAGCTACTTGTGTGAAAATTCCGGTAAAAGTCGGCATCCATTTTCACTCCTTCCAAATTATTAAATTAATTCGAGCCAAATCAGCACGACAAGGACTTTGCTTAGCTCCCGTGGGTTTACAATGTGAAACTGCTGATGTTCGATGCAAATGTTTATTTTGTAGAGGGATATGTCGAAATCAGCTGGGAGCAGGCCCCTGTTATCCTCAGTACACGGCCGCGCTTTGATCAGGGCCTTAAAGGGAATGTTGAAGTGCGCGAAGTGAACTTCCTGAGAGGGCGTAGCGGCGGAATACTCCACGCCTAAGGTCAGGGTGCCCGCAACGACAACTTTTCTGCCGGTAAAGGCTGGGTCTCCTCCCAGGTTTATGTCGAGAACTTCTACATCTTCAATGATGAAGTTCGTTGTTACATTGGTGATGTGTTCAATATCGGGCTTCTGCTCGGGAAGAACCAGGTTGTCGTTAATGACAATTTGGGTGAAGGTAAAGACGTCTGCAGGGTCTACGGGGCACTGGTTCCCCGGGTTTGTTTCATTCAGGCAGATTGGGCAGGAATTCATATTGTTGTCCTCCTTTCGTGGTTTTTTGATTTAAGGTGTTACTTGTTCAATCCACACCAGCAGTACAATTTCTTTACTAATGGTGCGGTTGTCGATCTGGGTCAGGCGCAGCTTTTCCACGCAAACGTGGGGTACGAAGTTGTCTGGGAAAATGGGGTTAGCCGGGTCAATCAAACCGCCGCAATCAGCAAGTACAAGCACCTCAAAAGGTATCTCGTAATGAACAAAGTGCACCTTTTGGCTGGGAACGTCGGCGGCGTACTGGATACCGAGGGTAATAATACCTGCTACCAGAATTTTATTGCCGGTTGTCCCATCAGGCAGGGTTACTTCAATTACTTCAACATCTTTTAATGCAACGGAGGTGGAGGACTTGACAATGTGTTGTTTGGGTGGTTTTTGTGCCGGAATGATTAAGTTACCGTCAATAATAGTTTCCGTGAAAAATACTGCCGGGCTGTCGGTGTTGGGGCAAAACTGCACGACCCCGTCACCGAGTACGCCATTTGGACAAAATATCATGGAATTCACTCCTTTGCTTCGTTTAATACATAGTATGCAAAAATTTACATTTGGTTCATTTGATTCATTTAATTTACTATAATTTGTAAAGATAACAGGAGAGTTTTTAACTGGCCTGTCTGTTTGCTTCGCTGGACCATACAGCCAACTGTTGGGTAATACGGGCTAAATCCCAGATACGGGTTTTTTGTATTAGTACGGGAAAAACATTGAAAACAAACTGGAGAAATAATTTGCGGGATAGTGAAAAAAAGCTTCTAATGGAACTGCATTTATGATATTGTATACACTATACATTATTACATAACGAAGGAGCAGCACTACTATGTATTTGAATCTGGTAATCCGAATGAAGTTGGCTAATAAGCCGGGTAACCTGGCCAGGGTCCTGACTATAATCGCGCAGGAAGGCGGGACCCTCGGCGCTATTGACCTTGTTAGCGCATCGCCGTCATGTGTTATCCGGGATTTAATGATCCGTTTGGAAAGCAGGGACCACCTTAACCGGCTGGTCAGTGCCTTTGAGCAAATGCCTGAAATAAACATTTTACGCATTTCCGACAGGGTTTTCGTAAGTCACCAGGGCGGCAAGATCGAAATCTCTCCCAAGCGACCGATTTTGAGCTGGGAAGACCTGGCCCTCATGTATACCCCCGGTGTGGCCGGGGTGTCTTAAGCGATTGCCGCTGAGGAGGACATGGCTTACAGCCTGACCATGAAAGGCAATTCAGTTGCCATTGTAACGGACGGTTCGGCTGTGCTTGGTTTGGGCGACCTTGGCCCCTACGCCGCCTTGCCGGTAATGGAAGGGAAAGCGGTGCTATTTAAAAAGTTTGCCAATATTGACGCCTTTCCTTTATGCCTTAACGTGCATGAGCCCGGTGAAATAATTGATGTTGTGGCGGCCTGCGCACCCGCTTTCGGCGGGATCAACCTGGAGGATATAGCGGCGCCGAAGTGTTTTGAAATTGAAGAAAAATTAGCCGCGCGGCTGGATATACCGGTTTTTCATGATGACCAGCATGGAACCGCCATTGTAACCCTGGCCGGTTTGATTAACGCCCTCAAAGTTGTCGGCAAGAACATAGCGGAAATAAAATTGGTTATCAGCGGCGCTGGCTCGGCCGGAGTGGCCATTGCCAAAATTCTGATTAGAGCGGGAGTCCGTGACTTGATCGTTTGTGACCGGAAAGGTGCGATTGCCCGTGATCTTCCTCCGCTGCAACCCTCAAAGCTCTGGATCGCCGAAAACACCAATGAGCGGTGTGTGCACGGCAAGTTAAAAGAAGTTGTAGCCGGGGCTGATGTGTTTGTTGGCGTATCGGCGCCGTTTCTGTTAAACCGGGAGGACATTATGAAGATGGCAGAAAAAGCCATTGTGTTTGCCCTGGCTAACCCCGACCCTGAGGTGGAGCCGAAGGAAATCTATGATGTCGCGGCAGTTATCGCCACGGGAAGATCGGATTATCCCAACCAGATCAACAACGCGCTGGCATTTCCGGGGGTCTTCCGG
The DNA here is from genome assembly GCA_041645005.1 of Desulfotomaculaceae bacterium. Lineage (GTDB taxonomy): Bacteria > Bacillota > Desulfotomaculia > Desulfotomaculales > Pelotomaculaceae > Pelotomaculum_B. The sequence goes on from JBAZQW010000094.1 coordinate 4,134, forward strand.
GGCGCGCTGGACTGTCACGCCAAAGTTGTCAACGACGAGATGTGCCTCGCAACGGCGCATGCCCTGGCCGGCATGATCAGCGAGGACGAGCTTTCAGTCGAGAATATCATTCCCTCGCTTTTTAACGACCAGGTTAGCCCGGTGGTGGCCAAAGCGGTAAGACAACGGCAAGATAAACGGGAGTGGCCAGAGAGTTCCATGTCAAGCCGGCAACAGCAGTAAAATAATTAAAACCAATAAAAATTCCTGCCAATAAACCTGTATGATTTACCTTTAAGTCTTTCATGGAGGGATGTTTTGGTATATCATAGTTCTAACAGAATTAGACTTAAGAGGTATTTCGAAGGTGAGAAAGTTGGTAATTACCTTTGTCTGTGAGAACAGGCACGACGTGGAAACGGTGACAGTCGATTTATCCCGCAAAGGTGACGTGTCCAGCGACGAAATCTGGCAGATGCAGTCAAAGGGGTGCCACTGCAGGAAGTGTGGCAGCGGCAGGTTCACTTACAGGACCAGGTATAAGGATTAAATTAACAGGATTAAAGTAACAGTAAAATATTATTTGACTTGCCAGTAATTAGGTGGTACAATATTAATTACTTCTACTAATAAGGGGGTATGTTTATCGCTATTATGAAAGGGGGGATGTTTGATGACAAGGGAGCTCATTGACGAGATCTTGAGAGATATCGGGTTAGAATCCATCATTGATGAAGAGTCAGAGAAGGAGGCCTAATTGAGTCTTGGACAAACAAACTAAAAGTGACTAAAGGGGAAGCAGGTGGACAAACACAGCCTGCTTCCTCTTATTTTTCCCTTTTTATTTGCAATATAAGATGGACATGTTAGAATTAATAATAAATTGCATGGGGGTGGAAAAATGGTTGAGGAGAAAATCGGTGAGCAAGAAATGGGTCAGGGATTAATGGAGGACCATCCTTTTTATAAAAAAAAGGGTCTCAAGATATTTATTCTTTTGCTCACCATCGCGGTATTTGTCATTCCTGTTTTTGTCATCGCTAACATTATCATGGGCAGACCGGCGTTTTTTCTTTTTTAGAGAGGAGCAAATATGGCCAAGTTATGGGGCGGCCGTTTTCAAAAAAAGACAGAACATTTAGTGGAAGACTTTCACTCTTCCATTTCTTTTGATCAGAGGCTGTATAAGTATGATCTAAAAGGGAGCATTGCCCACGCGCGGATGCTGGGCGAGGTGGGTATTATTCAGCCCGCCGAGTCCGCCGCCATTGTGAGCGGACTGGAAGAGGTGCTGTCCGATATAGAGGCGGGCCGGGTGGAATTCTCAGTTGAGGCCGAGGATATCCACATGAACATCGAGCAGCTGCTTACCGCCAGAGTGGGAGAGGTGGGCAAGAAGCTGCACGTGGCTCGCAGCAGGAACGACCAGGTTGCCCTCGATATCCGCATGTACCTTAAAGATGAGATCGGCGGGGTGATCGTCCTGCTCCGGGGACTGCAGGTTTCCCTGCTGAACCTGGCGGAAAAGCACCTGGACACGGTGATGCCTGGCTACACGCACCTGCAGCGGGCGCAGCCGGTCACTCTGGCGCACCACCTGCTGGCCTACTGTGAGATGTTCCGGCGTGATGAGGAGCGCATGAACGACTGCCGCCGCCGGGTCGATGTTATGCCCCTGGGAGCGGGCGCCCTGGCGGGCACGACCTTTCCCATAGACCGCGCTTATGTGGCCAGGCAGCTTGGCTTCACGGCCATTACGGAAAATTCTCTTGACGCGGTGAGCGACCGTGATTTCGCTGTGGAGTTCGCGGCGGCGGCCTCCTTGATCATGGTCCACCTGAGCCGTTTCTGTGAGGAGATCATTCTCTGGTCTTCCGCTGAATTCTCATTTATTGAGCTGGACGACGGGTACAGCACCGGCAGCAGTATGATGCCGCAGAAAAAAAACCCGGACGTCGCGGAACTTATCCGGGGCAAGTCCGGCAGGGTTTTTGGCGACCTCCAGGCTTTGTTGACCATGTTGAAAGGACTTCCCCTGGCTTATAACAAGGATATGCAGGAGGATAAGGAAGCGCTTTTTGACGCGGTTGACACCGTGAAAAAATGCCTGGTGGTTTTCAGGCCCATGCTGGAAACCATGCGGGTGGTAAAAGAGAATATGGAGGCGGCGACCAGGGGCGGTTTTACCAACGCCACCGACCTCGCTGACTATTTGGCGCGCCGGGGTGTGCCTTTCCGTGAGGCTCACGAGGTGGCGGGCAAGGCGGTCTTTTACTGTCTTGAAAAAGGCAAAACACTGGACCAGATGACCCTGCCCGAGTACCAGGAGTACAACCCCCTGTTCGAAGAGGATGTATATGAAGCTATTCAGATAAACCGCTGTGTCAGGGCCAGGAACGTGCCGGGCGGCCCCGCGCCGGAAGAGGTCGCGGAGGTTATAGCCAGGGCCAGGCAGCGGCTGGCGGGAGATGTCATATAAATAGTTTTATCATAAACCTGACAGGTGTTATCATCCTGGGCATCCGAGTCGGTCACAAGGTCCGGTCCGCCCGGGATTTTTTGTATTACACGCCAGGTTATAATAAAGGTATACGCGTAACGAAAGGTTGCAGTTAGAATCAGGGCTGTTTTGCAAGTGACAAAACAGCCCTGTTTTCATATTATAAATCAGATGTTCTTAAGTGTTAGCCATGGCTAACTCATTATTTTTATCCCATGTTAGCTGCCGCTAACTTATTTTAAGAAAGCGTTTTCTGCAAAAAAGTCAAAAAGCTAAGGAGGTTTTTAAAGAGTGCCTTATAGGAGCATAACCATACCTCTGTCAAAACTGCCGGTTGGCTCATTATGCCAGATTGCTTCCTTGAATATAGAAGGCCTGACGCGCCGCCGCATGCTCGATTTGGGGATGGTGCCGGGAACGTTCATTGAATGCGTTCGCAGAAGTCCCTCGGGTGATCCGGCAGCTTACCGGGTACGGGGGAGCCTGATTGCCTTGCGCAATGAGAATGCTGATAAAGTAGATGTTTACCCGCTCTAAAGGAAAGTAAAGGAATGGAGAATAAGCCGTATGCCGTCAACATGTCAAACACGCAGGAAAATTCTAAAAGATAGTTTTGGCATTGATACCGCCGAGAGCCAGTATATCGTGGCTCTGGCCGGGAATCCAAACGTGGGGAAGAGTACGGTGTTTAACGCTTTAACCGGTCTCCACCAGCATACGGGGAACTGGCCGGGCAAGACGGTCAACAACGCTCAGGGAAGTTTCAGCCACCGCAATAAGCACTATTTGCTGGTAGACCTGCCTGGCACTTATTCCCTGATGGCTAATTCAGTTGAAGAAGAAATAGCTCGGGATTTTATCTGCTTCGGGCAGCCAGATGCCACGGTGGTCGTGGTGGACGCCACATCCCTGGAAAGAAATCTTAATCTAACCCTGCAGATTATGGAAATATATACCAAAGTGGTCGTATGTGTGAACCTGATCGATGAAGCCCAGAAAAAGAACATTCGACTGGATCTCGAAGCACTGGGGAATAAACTGGGTGTGCCCGTAATAGGCGCCGTCGCCCGTACCGGTAAAGGCCTTAATGAACTGCGCGAGGCGATATTCAAAATAACCGCACAGGGCTGCCCGACCCGGCCGTTGCAAGTGGCATATTCCCGGGAAGTGGAAGAAATAGTAGCAAAACTCACTCCGAAAATCAGGGAGTTAATCGGTGATACCTTCAATGCCCGCTGGATTGCGCTCCGCCTGTTGGACGGCGACAAGGCGTTTATCAATAAGATTTCCCGGCATCTCGGCTCTGACGCAGGTTTAATTCCGTTCAGGGGGGCTGCGGAATGAGCGCACACACCTTGCCGGAGATTTATTCTGAAGTAGAAAAAACCTATCGTTCCCGCAGGCGCGCGCTCAGTGATCAGATTGTGGCGGATATTTACTCCAACGCGGAACAGCTTGTCCGCCAGGTAGTGGTAGAAAGTCCCTCCTCACGGCGTGATTGGAATATGA
>JBAZQW010000095.1:0-8100 GCA_041645005.1 Desulfotomaculaceae bacterium
AGGTTTTTTTACTATAATTATTCTTTGCCTTTCCCCCTGGGGCGGACATCTGGCCATAAATTTTTCTGATCGAAGGTCTGGATGGATGTGAGAAAACGCGCTTTAAAATCAGGGAAGCGCTTGACAGTGTCAGCCATAAACTTTTTTACAACCTCTCTATGGGTAAAACCGTTAGCCGGGCAGGGATTTGTTATAAACGGCAATTTTTCAGTTTTGACAAAAGAAACGATATTCTCCGCGGTAAGATATACCAGCGGCCTGATCATGGTCAACCCGGTGCGGTCTAAAAAAGTAAACGGTGAAAAGACGCGTATCTGACCTGTATAGATCATGCTCATAAAAAATGTCTCTATGACATCGTCCAGGTGATGACCGAGGGCGACCTTATTACACCCGAGTTCCAGGACTTTACTGTGCAATGCGCCGCGGCGCAGGTGCGAACAAATAGCGCAGGGGTTGCCGTCCTCCCTGTCCTCAAAGACGATCTTGGCTATCTCCGTTTCCACCACGTGAAAAGGCACATTTAAAGAACTACAGAATTCCTCCAGCACCGGCAAATCCATCGGCCAGCCTGTTTTAATGAAAACCGCTTCAAGCTCAAACTTGACCGGCAGGGAACGGCTGATCAGGTTAAGCGCATACAGTAGGGAGACACTGTCTTTGCCGCCTGAGAATGCCACCGCTACCCGGTCGCCGTTTTCGATCATGCCGAAATCGTAGATAGCTCTCTTCATTCTAGCAAAAAACCACTTGCGATAATTCTTGATCATTGTTAACCCCTTTGACTGCCGCATTTATATGCTATTTTCGCGAATTTGTCAAATATATAATAATAGGCTTTGCCATGTAAAACAAGTCCCGGTAAATTAACGACGCAATAATTAATAAGCCAGGTAATTGGTGCTTATTATACCACTTTGTTTTTAATAGGCTGTATATGTATCTATAAATTCCTCCAGAGTCAGCACGTTGTTTTCATGCATAAAGGCAGCAACCGGGACACCCAGATAACGAAAATGCCAGGGCTCGTAGGAATACCCGGTGATCCCCTCTTTATCCCTGGGGTAGCGCAACACAAAGCCGAATCGCCAGCAGTTTGCTTCCAGCCAGGAATTAGCGTAATCCGAATCCCCATCCAGGTCTATGGCTAAACCGGTTTGGTGTTCACTGCAACCGGGCGGCGCTACGGTCAGACTGGCTTCCCGCAGGCCGTATGCAGCAACCCGCTCATTAAATAGCTGCTCCTGCCTTTCATAACTACGGTAGCACGAGTTCAAGGTAAAGCTCATATTAAGACGGCCAGCTGATGTAAAAAGACTTTGCAGGGGTTGCTGCAGCGCTGAGGACACTTGGCATCCCTCAAAGTCAACCAGAGATTTTGGCTTGTAATCCATCGCTAGTGCATGCGACTTGTTAACCAATAAAAAGCCCAGCGGTTCCATGGGGTTTGGTTTAGTTTCATCTGGTGGGTAAATTAATAAAGATTTGCTGGGCTGGTGCCATTCCACTTGGTAGTTTATAGCTTCACTGACCCAGCGAACCGGCAGAAAGGTTCTATCGCATATTAGCACGGGGGCCACATCCATCTGGATTACCGCCCCGTTTTTTTTAAGCTCTTTGCTTCCTATCTTTAATGACAGGTGTGTGCCGGGTATTTTGATCATTACTGTTTGCGAGAGGCTGTCCCAGTTAATATCTTTTTCATTTACCCCGCAGGCGTAAGCAAGGTAGCGAACAGGCAGGAACACGCGGTTGTTTTTGATAAAAGGGATTGTATCCATACTATAAATCCGGTTGTTCAATATATATATATCATTGCCGGGTTGGAATACCGACTTGTTTGAGGGCGCGGCGCAGGCCTCCCTGGATAAGCCCGTTGCCAGCAAGATAGCAATAATTATTATATAAAGAATTCTTTTCAAAATTCATTCTCCAATAGTGTCATGGATTTCCTGCTTCACTTCGACCTCCCCCGAATTTATTCCTCTTTGTAAACCCACCTTGTAATTCGTGGATTTAAGCCCTTAACCATATTCAATAATGAATTTATCTAAGGCTGTTTTAAAACAAAAAACAGCCTTATTAAAAAGGCTGTTTTTTTTTGCGGTTAATAAACATTTAAAAGAAACTCTTTTATGCTATATTTTAACCACGTTTGCCGCTTGCGGTCCTCTGTCACCCTGAACGATTTCGAACTCTACGTTCTGTCCCTCGTCAAGTGTTTTAAAACCGTCTGTTTGGATTGAAGAAAAGTGAACAAAAACGTCTTTTCCCTCAGATGTTTCAATGAAACCAAAACCTTTGTCCGCGTTAAACCATTTTACTTTGCCTGTTGTCAAATACCTTACCTCCTAAAATACCTCTTCTATCGAAGCCAATACTACAATTATACATTTTCCACAGAAAAATGCAAGAAATATTTTGTTTATAAAATAATTTTATAAAATGTTAGTCTTTCTTAACCGATTTTTCTTTTTCTAACGCCGCTTTCAGCAAATCTCCCAGGTTTTGCCCGACATAGCCCTGGTCACTGTACTGGGCAATCAGCTTCTGATTGACTCTGCTGGCATTTTGGGAACTCTTATAGCCAAATTCATCTTGTTTTTCCGGCTGCCGGTGACCGCAGGCCCGATCCTGGCAAAGCAGCATTTTCCCTCTTTTGCCGTTCACTAACAGCAAATATTTGCCGCAAACCGGGCATTTGGTCTTAGTGATATTATCTGCTTTATACACGGTTTTATCCGCTATAACATTATATACCAGTTCCATGGCGTTTTTACGGATATCGGCCATAAATTCCGTTTTACTGCCCTTGCCCCTGGCAATGCTGGAAAGCCTCTGCTCCCATTGGGCAGTTAATTCAGGGGTTTTCAAAGCTGGCGAAACAAGGTTTACTAACTGGATCCCCTTTGATGTGGGGACCAACTCTTTCCCCTGGCGCTCGATATAACTGGTATTAAGCAGTTTTTCTATGATCTCCGCCCGGGTGGCAGGTGTCCCAAGCCCGCTCCCTTTCATGGTTTCCCGCAATTCCTCGTCTTCAATAAACTTGCCGGGGCTTTCCATAGCGGTCAGTAAAGTTGCTTCATTATATCGGGCTGGTGGCTTGGTTTTTGATTTATTGATTTTAAAACCTTTAACTTGTTTAACATCGCCTTTTTTTTGCAGGGTCAATGTCTGGTCGGGCAGAGCCTCGTTATCCGAGTCATCTTTCTCAGTAATTTTAGAGGTTAGAGCACGCCAGCCTCTATCTTTGGCCACCTTGCCCCGGGAGTGAAAGCTCTCCCCGTTGATTGTAGTTATCAGGGTGGTCTGGTCGTAACGGTAAGGGGGGTACAAGACGGCAATAAACCGTCTCACGATTAAATCATAGAGTTTTCTTTCCTCTTCTTTCAATGAGGTTATCCGCAAAGGATGTTCGGTTGGAATAATGGCGTGGTGGTCAGTAACTTTACTGTTATCTACAAAACGTTTTGTCGGAGTCAAGGGTTTCTGTAAAAGAGGCTTTACGAACTCGGCATAGGGCGCTACGGAGATGCTTTTCAGCCTGGATGTAAGTGTAGGTACAATATCTGAGGTAATATAACGGGAATCGGTTCGCGGGTAAGTAACCAGCTTGTGCTGCTCATATAGGTCTTGTAAAATGGACAGGGTTTTTTGCGCTGAAAATCCGTAACGTTTATTGGCGTCCCTCTGTAATTCTGTTAAATCGTAAGCCAGGGGCGCGGACTCGCTCTTGCTCTCGTTGCGTACCTCTTTGACCACACCCTGATGCCCTTTGATTTTAGCAGCTATATCCTCCGCCTGGACATAGTTAAATATCCGGCTGTTGTTATCCAGGCCACGCCAATCACCAAAATAGTCACTGAAATCCGCCCGCAGGGTCCAGTAATCCACAGGAACAAATTGTTTTATTTCGGCCTCCCGGTTCACGATCATGGCCAGAGTTGGCGTCTGAACCCTGCCGGCGTTTAATTGGGCATTAAACTTACAGGTTAACGCCCTGGTCACATTAAGTCCGATCAGCCAATCCGCCTCTGCCCGGCACACAGCTGCGTCGTACAGATTATTATATGATGCCCCGGCCTTCAAATTGATAAACCCCTCGCGAATGGCATCGTCGGTTTGTGATGAGATCCACAGGCGCTTGAAAGGTTTTCGCCAGTTGGCCAGGACCATGATCCAACGCGCCACCAGTTCCCCTTCCCGCCCGGCGTCTGTGGCTATCACCAGTTCTTTAAGGTCATCCCGTTTCATTAAATTTCTAACCACTTGAAACTGGTGGGAAGTTTGCTTGATCACTTTTAGTTTCATGCTGGCAGGCAGCATGGGCAAATCCTCCAGACGCCACTCCTTGTATTTGTGATCATAATCATCGGGTTCAGCAAGGGTAACCAGGTGGCCCAGCGCCCAGGTTACCACATATTGAGACCCCTCCATGAACCCTTTGTTCTTAGCGCCGCATTTTAAAACCCTGGCAATTTCCCTGGCTACGCTGGGCTTTTCCGCCAGTACAAGAGCTTTCATTTAATCACTCGATTCTGCTTAGCGTTATTGTTTCTTTTACATAAACCATTTTTTATTATAACATATCACAAACCCCTCTCAAGTCCCTTATGGGGATTGGAGGGGACGGAAAGCACAGTTGATTTGCGGACAGTCTTTATTATTGCCACTGCAAGGCTCCGGCCAATGGTGGCGTTCCTCATAAAACAAGCATACCCGCGTTTCCTGATAAACAGGGCAAGTAGACACATTCTGTGTTCTTTCAGGATGGTTGCAAACACGACAGCCTAATTCCGATACAGCACATAAAATCATTTTTTACCCCCCTGTTTTCTGGATAATTTCAATATTTATTATAATAGGCAATTATTAATTCTTTATTAACATTTCCATGTTCGATTGGAATCGGATTTGCCATTTATGGGCTCTTTGGTTTTACAGGATCATTTTTAGCTTCAGTCTGCTCCTTTGAATCGGTTTTTATCGTATTGGTTTCCTTCCCCGTCTGGGGCGGTTTGACTACATTTTCTTGTTTTTCCTCTTTGTTCTCGTTTTTAACCTCTGTCGATTTTTGCTGCTCTGCCGCTGTCGCATCAACGGCAGCCTTTTGTTTCTCTTCTTCCTTTTTGGGCGGGGCGGTGCCACTCAAGTAAGGCCTCTCGTTTAATCCCATTACATTGGCCATCACCAGGCGAAAAATCTCCGCAGGCTGATTTCCCCCGTAGGAAGTTAAGTAATGCTGTCTGTCCATGTCCTTTTCATCATAACCTACCCATACCGCAGCGGTATAACGTGGCGAAAAGCCAGCAAACCAGGCGTCTTTGTTCCCTTTTAAACCGCTGAATATAGCAGTGTCCGGCAGTTCGGTCGTTCCTGTCTTGCCTGCTACTTCAATGCCGCTAACACCTGCCCGGTAGCCGGTGCCCCCTTCGACAGCCGAACGCAGAACATCTTTCATAGTATCGGCTGTGGAAGGCATCATCACAGGAATTCCCTCCTGGTGGCGATATATAGTATTACCGTTCATATCTTCAATATAGCTTATCGTGTATGGCTTGATATACACACCGCCGTTGGCAAAAGCAGCGTAAGCTCCGGCCATTTGCAGAGGAGAAACTCCTTTTGTCAAACCACCTAAGGCCAGGGGCAGGCAGCGATCTTCTTCTGTTAGCTCAAAGCCCATTTTTTGAGCCATCTCATACCCTCTGTCAATTCCTATCGTATTTAAGAGGCGTACCGCGGCGACATTTCGGGACCACTGCACCGCGGTGCGGATACTTATCTGCCCGTAGTAGCTTCCATCAGAGTTTTGCGGCTCATAGCCGCCTACTTTAAACGGCGTATCAGAAATCATAGAATTGGCCCGGTAGTTGAGTTCAAAAGCAGGCGCGTAAACGGTCACAGGTTTAAAAGCTGAGCCTGGTTGTCTTAACAGCTGGGTGGCCCTGTTAAAACCACGCCTGGTTTGATACTCCCTCCCACCGATAAGTGCCTTTATCGCTCCCGTTTCGCTTTCCAGTAAGGCCAGTGCCGCCTCAATATCCTGGTCCGGGAACAGGTCAGGCCGCTGAAACACCATTTCAGCCTTATTCTGGATTTCCTCCTCCAGAGTGGTATGGATCTTGAGACCGCCCTTAAATAGCTTACCTTCGCCAACAATAGCAGTAGCCTCGTCAATTACATAATCAATAAAATAAGAATTGCACTTACTGGAGGTTTCCTCCCAATTTAGACTTAAGATCTTTTTCTGAGCCTCAAGACCCTGTTCCTTAGCGATATGACCCTGCTGGATCATTTTTCCCAGTACAATGTTACGGCGCTGCACGGAATCCACAGGATTAGCAAAAGGATCATAGACGCTGGGCGCCTGTATCAGCGCTGCCAGCAGAGCGCCCTCTTCCAGTGAGAGTTCCGAGCAGTCTTTGTTGAAATAGGTTTTTGAAGCGCTCTGAATACCATAAGCGCCTTCTCCGAAATACACCTGATTTAAGTAAAGTTCCAATATCTCATCTTTGGTATAACGTGTTTCAAAATCAAGGGCTAAAAAGGCTTCCTTCGCCTTGCGGGAAAAAGTTCGTTCCGGTGATAAAAATAACATTTTCATGGTCTGCTGGGTAATGGTACTGGCGCCTTCGGTAATTTCACCTGAGGTGTAATAACTGGTCAGGGCGCGTAAAATTGCCCTCAAATCAATGCCGTGATGGCTGTAGAACCTTTCATCCTCTATTGACACAAAAGCCTTTTGAACATGAACAGGGATATCTTCCAGTTGTACCGGAAGGCGATTTATTTCGTCGTAAATTTCAGCGGCTATATTTCCGTTCGACTCGTATATAAGTGAGGTCTGCTCAAGAGCCAGAGTAGTCTGTGCTCCGGAAAAACCGGACAATACACGGTTAGTATATATATTTGCACAAATCAATAGCGGAATGCAAAGCAGAAAAACCAGCAAGAGTATAACACTAAAGACAGTGAAAACCTTATGCCAGTTAATAAACATCACAGCAATCTCCTTACCATAAACTATATAAATATATACAGCTTTCAGGACCGGTTTACCTGTAATAAATAACCAAATATATTGGATATTATTGTCACAAGAAATATCTGAATAAAAGCCCCAAACCTTTATGATTTGGGGTTAACGGTTCCCATTATCCTGCAAGGTATCCTCTTTGTATGGCCTTACCAGAGGGTAACTTCCTCCGTTTGACTCAATGAAACCGTAACGTTTATACCATGCCAGAAGCTGCTCTTCATCTAAAGAGCCTTTAGAATATATGTAGGCGTAAAGATTCATCCGGTTTTGGTCAAGATAATCGGTTAATTTGGATAACACTTCAGAACCATAACCTTTTGCCCTGTGTTCTTCATCTGCAAATATTATGTTGAAAACCCATTTATCATCCACAGTGCTTATTTCGGACAGTGCGAGGCATTTGTCGCCGTCGCAGAGTTTGATCACACAAATCCTGTTGATCCAATTTTTTTCTTCCACTATTAAAAACTTTCCTTCTTTTATAATAACCCGTTCCATAAAACTCCCCCGTTATTCATCAGTTAACGGATGCCAGTATGCTTCTAAAATAGTCGTGCTCAACGCATTTTAAAGGCTGCCTGGCAGTGTGAATAGCGTTTATTAAAAGATTAAAGGTTTAACCGGGTCAAGTCAATGACGTGCGTGCGAACTCTTATCAGGTTTCATTGCATAAAAGCTTTATTTTTTTTAAAAACTTCCGATATATATATTGGTAAAGTCTGAGATAAATATATGATAAAGCAGGGTAATTCGACATTAAACTCCCGCCGCAGGACAGCTGCGGCTGGAGTTCCTTTTAATACATATCTTCAGCTATCAGCGTACTATCAATACGGGGCAAGTAGCGTGAGTAGTCACAGCAATGCTTACGCTGCCCATCAAGTAACCTTTTACACCGCTCAGTCCCCTGCTCCCCATTATTATTAAATCATATCTGCCGGTTTTTGCTTTTTTGCAGATTGCCTCGGCGGGGTGCCCCATAATCATTTCTGTTTCTACCGGGGCGTCAAGTCCGGCTAATTCTAAGGAGACCTTCTTTATAATTTCCTCCCCCT
>JBAZQW010000096.1:0-8099 GCA_041645005.1 Desulfotomaculaceae bacterium
TGATAATCCGGTAAGGCTGGAAAGAGCGAAAAGCAGGCTCCCCTTTGTCATCAGGGAAGAACACAGCTTTCCCTGGCTTTATAACAAAAGATATGACGATAACCTGGGGGAACTTATCAATACGTCTTTGCGCGGCATAGAAGACGACAATCCTTCCCTGTTCACGGGGATATTCAGAAATATTGACTTTAACAGTGAAGCCATGCTGGGCAATCAAAAGCAAAGAAACACCCGCTTGCGGGAGTTGCTGGAAGATTTCGAGTCCCTTGACCTGAGCCCTTCTTCCATCAAACCCGAGGAAGGCAAGGTGGTCTCCGACACCATCGGCGAAGCATTTGAATATATGATCGGCGAGTTTGCCGGCCAGGCCGGCAAAAAAGCCGGTTCCTTCTTTACGCCCTCCGAAGTGTCGGAACTGATGGCCCGCATCGTCGACCCTAAAATAAGCGACACCATGTACGACCCCACCTGCGGCTCTGGTTCCCTGCTCATAAAAACCGGTGAAACAGCCAAAGAAAAGGAAAACGGTTTGATCAAGAGCCTTTCGTTATACGGGCAGGAGATGAACGGCTCCTCCTGGTCAATGGCCAAAATGAACATGTTTCTCCATCAGATCCTGGACGCCAGGATCCTCTGGGGCGATACCCTGGCCAACCCCCTGCACCTGGACCCGGACGGCAATCTCATGCAGTTTGACGTCATCGTGGCCAACATGCCTTTTTCGCAGGATAAATGGGCCGCGGGTTTTAACACCGGCGGCGAGATGACCGGCAAAGGCAAAGAATTCAAGATGGAAGCGTCGCTTGACAGGTACCACCGCTTTGACTGGGGTGTGCCCCCCGCCAGCAAGGGCGACTGGGCCTTCTTGCTGCACATGATCGCCAGCCTCAAGAGCGGTGGCAGGATTGCCGCCGTCGCTCCCCACGGCGTTTTATTCAGGGGCGCCTCGGAAGGCAGGATCAGACAGGCCGTGATCGAGAAAAACCTGCTGGACGCGGTCATCGGCCTGCCCGCCAACCTGTTTTACGGCACCGGTATTCCGGCCTGCATCCTGGTTTTCAAAAAGAACCGCAACCGTGACGACGTGTTTTTCATCGATGCCTCCGGCAAGGATGAAAACGGCAGGCTTCGCTATAAAAAGGACAAGAACCAGAACAAGCTCGAAACAAGGCATATCGAGGATATTGTTAACGCCTACAAAAACAGGTCGGATATCAAAAGATTCGCTCACGTGGCCGGCGTTGATGAAATCAAGGCCAACGAATACAACCTGAATATCCCCCGCTACGTTGATACCTTTGAAGAAGAAGCCCTGGTGGATATTGAAGAGGTAAAAACCAATATCGCCAAAATCCAAAAGGAGCTTGCCGATGTTGAGGCGCTGATGGCCGGATATCTGAAGGATTTGGGATTATAAGTCCATCCACCATCTTCGTGGCGTCACGAAAATGGTGGATCGGGTTCCAATATTCAAATAGATATTGAGGATTCCCGGCTTTCAAGATGATCATTTCCGTGACGTCACGAAAATGATTGGGCTGGCAAAGGGTGCCAAAGGTGAGATTGTAAATAACGGGCATTCTGTAAAGATCATTTTGCCGGCGTCAGCAAAATGATACGAGGCAAAGATAAAAACAACAATATCGAGCTTGGATAGCAGGAGACAATTATGCGAAGAGACAATGAATATCCTGTGGCAAAGGGACATTACAAGGATTACCCGGGCGACTGGGTGATAACTGAATTAGGCGATTTACTCAAAAGGGTTGTAAAGCCCGTAAAAGTCATACCCGACCACGAATACCGAGAAATCGGCATCCGTTCTCATGGAAAAGGGTTGTTTCATAAAGAGCCGGTTAAGGGAAGCGATCTGGGGAATAAATCCGTTTTTTGGGTTGAGGCGGACTGCCTGATTGTTAATATCGTTTTTGCATGGGAGCAAGCTGTCGGAATTACTACCGCTCAGGAAAAAGGAATGATTGTTTCGCACAGGTTCCCAATGTTGCGGTCAAAAGGAAATGCGGACTTAGAATATTTATTGAAGGTTTTTTTGACTCCGTTTGGCAGGCATCTTCTTGAATTGGCCTCACCGGGTGGAGCGGGGAGAAATAGGACACTCGGTCAGAATGACTTTAATAAAACTCCGGTCTGCATACCTTCAAATATTGAAGAGCAACAAAAAATCGTCTCCATCCTTACTGCCTGGGACAAGGCTATAGAGTTAAAAAAGCAGTTTATCACCGAGAAAAAGCAGCAGAAAAAATGGCTGATGCAAAACCTGCTTACAGGCAAAAAACGCCTCCCCGGCTTTGCTGATGAGTGGCACAAATTAGAAGTTGATGAAGTGATTATACAGTCATCAGCTAAAATGAATCCAATTATTGAAAAACAAGTATTTAAATGTATTGAATTAGAGCATATTGAATCAGGGACTGGAAGGCTTTTAGGATCAACAATATCTATAATACAAAAAAGTAACAAGAGTTTTTTTGTAAAGGGAGACATTCTATTTGGAAAACTCAGGCCATATTTAAAAAAATTCTATTACGCAAAACACGATGGAGTTTGCTCTAGCGAAATATGGGTTTTGAGACCAAAAACAAAAGAAATATTATCAAAATATTTATTCTACACTGTTCAATCATCAAAATTTATTGAAAAATGCTGTGTTTCGAGCGGATCAAAAATGCCCCGTGCAGATTGGGATTATGTTTCAGATCTTGTTATTTACCTTCCTCCCCTCCCAGAGCAAGCCGCCATCGCCGAAATCTTATCCACGGCAGACCGTGAAATTGACCTGCATGAAAAACAGCTTGAAGAGCTGAAAAAACAGAAAAAAGCCCTGATGCAGTTGCTGCTGACAGGTATTGTGAGAGTTAATACACAGGAGGCTTCTTGATGCCCGACCACACAATGTTCGACGAACGCCCGGAGAGTCAGAACCGGGCTATAAAAGTTTTAGAGAAATTAGGCTATCAATACATACCCCGTTCCCAGGCTGAGATATTGCGGGGAAGGCTTTCCAACGTGCTGTTCCCCGAGGTTTTACGTGAGTTTCTGCAACGCCAGTCTTTTGTGTACAGGGGCAAGCGAACGCCTTTTTCCGGTCGGTCTATCGGCAAGGCGATTAACGATATTGACGTGCCGCTTATTTCCGGTCTGATGTCCGCGAGCAAGACGATCTACGACCTGCTATTCTCCGGCAACAGCTATGAAGAGGAGTTGTTTGACGGCGGCCGTCAGTCTTTCGACTTAAAGTTTATCGACTGGGAGCATCCGGAAAACAATATCTGGCAGGTAACTGATGAAATCTCGGTGGAACGGCTGAACGGCAATTATGCGCGCCCGGATATTGTGCTGCTCATCAACGGTATTCCCCTGGTGGTAATCGAGTGTAAAAAATCCAGCGACGATGTAGAAAAAGGCGTTGCCCAAAATGTACGCAACTGGCAACCCGGATATATCCCCCATCTGTTCAAATTTACCCAGATTGTTATGGCTATGAACCCCAATGCCGTTAAATACGGCACCTGTGGCACATTGCCCGAATACTTCACTGCATGGCGGGAAAAGGACTATAAATGGCAGCAGGAAAAATGCAATAATGTCAGCCCCGATGGACGAATCATTGAGCAGGACAGGTCTATTGTTTCCATGCTTTCCAGGGAGAGGTTATTGGAGCTGATTCGTAATTTCATCCTGTATGATAACAACATAAAAAAAATAGCCCGGTACCAGCAGTTTTTCGGCATTCAAACAGCCATGAAACGCATAAAAGGCGCCGATGACATGAATACGAAAAACGGTGTGATCTGGCATACGCAGGGCAGCGGTAAATCTCTTACCATGGTGATGTTGGTTAAAAAAATCATCGCTGATCCTGATCTCAAAAATCCTCGTTTTGTGCTTGTCAACGACCGGATCAATCTGGATAAACAACTTAGAGACAATTTCGCTAAAACACAGCTTCATCCGGCCCGGGCCAAAACAGGCAAAGGCTTGATCAGTCTGTTAAATGACAAAGGCGAAACCATAATTACCACCCTTGTACATAAGTTTGATAAAGCGGCAAAAAGCAGGGTTAAGATTAAAGACGACAATATCTTCTTGCTGGTGGACGAAAGTCATCGGACCCACTCAGGCCAACTTCATAACTTTATGATTGATGTACTGCCCAATGCGATAAAGATAGGATTTACCGGCACACCTCTGCTTAAGAAAAACAAATTCAATACTTATGCACGGTTTGGACCACTCATTGACAGTTACCCTATTGACAGGGCTGTGGAAGATGGTGTCATTGTTCCCCTTGTCTATGAGGGTAGAATCATTCCGCAGGATGTGGCGTACGAGAAGATTGACGATTATCTCAAATATATCATCGCACCGCTGAATCAAGAGCAGCAGGAAGATATGAAGCGCAAATGGAGCCGGTTTTTGCCCCTGGCTCAGACTCGTCAACGAATAGACATGGTGGCCTTTGATATTCATGAGCACTTTATAAGTTACGCCAGGCCAAAGGGGTTTAAGGCCATGGTCGCGGCCTCATCCCGTCCGGCGGCTATTGACCTGCATAAATCTATAAAGAAGCTTGGCGGTGTGAAAACAGCGGTGGTGATATCGCCCGAGAATATTAATGAGGGTGATGAGCTTACCAATGAAAACAAAGAGAAAATCAAGGCCTTTTTTAAAGAAGAGGTGGAGCCTCTCTTTGGCTATAACTACGAGGAATATGAAGATTGGGCCAAAAACAGCTTTATCAGCAGTGCAGATGTGGACATGCTTATCGTCAAGGATATGCTTCTAACCGGCTTTGACGCGCCGGTTGCCGCTGTGCTGTATGTGGATAAACCCATGAAGGAACACTCGCTGCTGCAGGCCATCGCCCGTGTCAATCGCGTCTATCCCGGCAAAGACTTCGGACTCATCGTGGATTATTGGGGCATTTTTGGCAAGCTTAATACTGCCATGGATATGTATTCAGATGAAAAGTCCGGCATGGACGGATATGATCAGGCCGATATAGAAAATGCCATTCTTGGCGCCGGTGATCAAAAGCTCAAGTTGGAAAAAGCCCATCAGGAATTGTGGGCAATATTCGAGGGAAAAGAATTTGAGCGTAACAGTTCCGAAGGCTGGCAAAGCGTGTTGGCACAAGATGATTTAAGAAAGATGTTCTTTGAAAAACTGTCGGTATTTTCCCGTCTATTGGGTTTAGCTATGGGAAGCTACGCGTTATATAATGCCATTGGATATGACCAGATCCTGAAATACAAGCAAGACTTGCTTCATTTCCAAAAACTTCGTGGAGCAGTTTTGCTTCGTTACAATGAGAAAATGGATTTTAGTAAATATGAAGATGGCATTCGAAGCCTGCTGAATAACTTTGTGCTTTCCGAACCAAGCCAGATTATTGTTGAACCTGTTTCGATCCACGACACCGAAGGGATGAAAGAGCAGCTTGATAAGCTGGACAGTAAAGCAGCCAAAGGTGATGCCATTCGTACTCGTATGATTGGAGAACTGGAAACCTGTCGTTATGAAGACCCTTTACTATACAAAAAGTTTTCTGAGCAGGTTAAAGAAACCCTTGCCGAATACAAGGCATCAAGGAATGATTATTCTTATTTTTATAAAATGGAAAAAATGGCGGATGATTTCAAAAGGGGTTATACTGGCCATCATTACCCCGCCTGCATAGACAATGACAGTGATGCGAAAGCTTTTTATGGATCAATTCAGAATATCATCGCCGGGGCGATAAACGATATATCGCCGGAAACGGATGAAGCTATGGGGCAATTAGCTATCGAGGTTAAAAAGGCTATATCCAACCGGGCCAAGGTGGATTGGCGTTTTAATGTGGCGGTGCATAAAGATATGGAGCAAGCGCTTGACGATCTTATTTGGGATTTCACCGAAGAACATGAGCTAAAACTGCCTGTTGAGAAAATTGATCTTATGCTGGAAGGACTAATGAAAACAGCAGTAAGCAGGTATTAAGCTATGAATATAAAAAAACTATGTTTGACAAGACCATTGAGCGATGTTGAAGTGATTATTGAGCGCAAAAGTGTAAAAAAAATCCGGCTCAAGGTGTTTCCAAACGGTATCGTAAAACTGTCTGCGCCACTTGGAGTATCGGACGAATGCGTCAGTGATTTTCTCAAAAGCAAAACTAAATGGATTGAAAAGTCCTTGAATAACTTCAAAGATACGGGGGCCGTTGAATTTGAAACAAGAATACACAGCGGAGTATCCACCCGCGTTTTGGGCAGGCAAATCAGAATTATTGTCAATGAAGCGAAAACATACAAAATAGAACAAAAGGAAGGCTATGTTTATATACAATCTCCCACTGCCGGGGATAAACAAGCTTTACAAAAGCAATTTGATCGCTGGTGGCAAAAACAGAGCAAGTCATATTTTTTGGTGGTTATTGACAGGTTTTATCCGATTATTGCCAAACACGGTATTGATAAACCGGCGCTTCAAGTTAGAAAAATGAAAACACTTTGGGGCAGCTGCTCTAGAAAGCACAGCAAAATCAATCTGAATTACTATTTGTACAAAGCTCCGCCGCCCTGTATTGATTATGTTGTTTTACACGAGCTGACACACTTTCTCTATCCCAAACATAATAAAGATTTTAATGAATTTCTGACAGTGCATATGCCGGATTGGCAAGAGCGTAAAAGAATTCTTGATCATGAGATAGTCAAAGGACTGGGGTATTGATCAGAGATGAACAAGTGGGCGGCTGTTGTTTCGGGTTAGATAACGCGAGGCCAATTTTTATGCAATTAGTCTTGAGATTAAAACCTACTTTGAGGGCATGGTTATAATGACGGGTATTTGGATTAGCGTGTTAACTTTCTTTTTCTTGCCACTCGTTTATAGAAATACCTGCTTGTTTTAATATCTCCCTAAGCAGCAGTTAGGATAGGCATAGTAATTATCACCCCTGATGATATTATACCCCAAGAGCAGGGAGTCTTTCCAGCGGTTTCAGTCCGATAACTTATAAGTTAAGCCCACCCTTTTTTTATTGCCGCGGCGATGACTCTCTGGGCTTCATCCTTATAAAAGTATTCCTTGTGGCCTTTAACGGGGTCGTAGGGGTTTATGGAAAACTCAATATGCTCATCCAGATCTTTTTGAATCTTCGGAACCATCTGCGGCATGGCAATATCAATAATCCCCGCGATATTGGTCATGCGCCCCACAGCAGGCCTGGTGTCAAGATCAACCCGATCCAGCACAGCTTGTTTAAACCAGTACATGGGACTGCCCACCATAATCAGGTGGGAGACCTTTTGGGCGGCTGTCTCATTTTGCTTGAGGGCACAATAGGCAATTACCGCACCCAGGCTGTAGCCTATTATCACCACCGGATCAACGCTGGCGTCAATCGCCTCATAAAAACGGTTGTTTACCGCCCAGTGTGTTTGGTCCAGGTACAAATAAGTAAAAACATCTCCAAAGCAGTCCACCACATGATTCGCAAACTTTTTAACGGTCTCAATCCCGTCCACAAAAGAAAAGCGATACGAGCCAATCTCTTTTACAGCCTTCTCCCTTAAGGAGCTGATTTTCAACTGAATGTTTTCGTCTCTGACCGCTTCATCCCTGGGGCCCGGGACCAGATCGTAATAATAAACTCCTCCGAACTGATCCTCCTTTATTTCACTGCCCTGCCCGGCCAGTGCTTGCCGCAGCGGGACAGCCCACTCCTGCCAGTAATTGCGGTCATCACTGTGGCCCATGCCATGGACAAACAAAATCATCCCAAAGCCGATACCCCCGTAAGATAAAATTTATACATAATATTCCGGTGGTATTTAATTGTCAACCCGGGATGTTAAAAACCCCGCCTTGGAGGGCGGGGCTTTAAAAAATTATTTCATTAGCAAAACGGTTTCCCTGCTGCAGGCTACAAAATCTTCCCTGGCATTACCACAATGCTTGCAGACAACGGTAAGCACATCGCAGAGGTCGCTCTCAGACACATAAACGTCGAACCCCACGGGGTCTTCATTGCCGCAATCGCACATGAATCTAATCATAATATCACCTCTGCCCAGTTTCATATGGATTCG
>JBAZQW010000097.1:0-8065 GCA_041645005.1 Desulfotomaculaceae bacterium
TAAAAATGACTTTTGTTGAAAGGGAGATGTTTGTCTCTCTTTTTTATTTTGCTTATTATCAAAAAATTGAAAAATCATTAATTTTTATAAAAAATTTTCCAAAATTGCATAGGAATTTTCTTAAATTTATAGTATAGTGGTGGAAAGTGGTTTTTTGTGGTGGATAATTCATAAACTGGAGCTGTAATAATATGTTCATGGGTGAATACCAGCACAATATCGACCCCAAGGGAAGACTTTTCATACCTGCCCGCTTCCGAGAAGGCCTGGGGGACTCTTTTGTGATTACAAAGGGTCTTGACGGCTGTCTTTTTGCTTATCCGCGACCGGAATGGGACGCGCTGGAGCAAAAGCTGAAGTCCTTGCCCTTTACAAAGGGTGACGCACGGGCCTTCGTTCGGTTTTTTTTCTCTGGCGCCGCTATATGTGAAGCCGATAAACAGGGTAGAATATTAATACCGGTCAGCTTGCGTGAGTTCGCCCGGCTGGAAAAAGACGTGGTTGTTATCGGCGTTTCCTCCCGGGTGGAAATTTGGGCGAAGAGCAAGTGGGATGAATACAACGCCAGGGCAGCAGCATCCTATGAAGAAATAGCGGAAAAAATTGATGATTTCGATCTTGGTATTTAAATGCCAACATTACTTATAAAATGATATGCTTTTGCAAAGCGGAAGAATAAAAAATAGCGAGGTCGTTTTAAATAGAATACTATCACCAACCTGTCATGCCAAATGAAGTACTGGAAGGTCTCAAAATCAGGCCAGGCGGGGTCTACGTGGACTGTACCCTGGGCGGCGCCGGCCACAGTGAAGCGATCTTGGAAAAACTGGGCCAGGCGCCAGGCGGCCGCCTGGTAGCACTGGATCAGGACCCGGCTTCTATCAGTGCCGCCAGGGAAAGACTCGCCCCTTTTGGGGACATTGCCGTACTGGTCCGGGCTAACTTTGTAAAACTTGTTGAAACCCTGACCAGCCTGGATCTGAAAGAGGTTGACGGCGTGCTGTTTGATCTGGGGGTTTCCTCACACCAACTGGATAACCCGGCCAGGGGATTCAGCTACCAGTATGACGCGCCTCTTGATATGAGAATGGACCCGGAACAGGCAGTCACCGCCAGGGATCTTGTCAACAACCTGCCGGTGGCACAATTGGCGAAGATAATAAAGGAATACGGGGAAGAGCGCTGGTCTGCCAGAATTGCCGGTTTTATCGGACAGGAGAGAGAAGTAATTCCTATAGAAACCACCGGCCAACTGGTGGAAATCATTAAGAAGGCGGTTCCCGCAGGCGCCAGGCGGCAGGGGCCGCACCCGGCCAAAAGGACTTTTCAGGCGCTGCGCATAGCCGTAAACCAGGAACTGGAGATACTGGCGGAGGCAGTCCTGGCCGCGGTACAGGTTCTAAAGCCAGGGGGGAGAATTTGTGTGATAGCTTTCCACTCCCTGGAAGACAGAATAATAAAGGACCTGTTCCGGCGCCTGGCCTCGCCGTGTTCCTGCCCGCGGGATTTCCCGGTTTGTGTTTGTGCTAAAGAAAAGACACTGAAAATTGTTACCACCAAACCGGTTGTAGCCTCCCAGGCGGAGCTGGAAAGCAACCCGAGAGCAAGAAGCGCGAAGCTGCGGGTGGCAGAAAAAACCTGATGACGAGTTCGCGCCCCCGCTGATGCGAAAACCGGTGTATCCAACGGTATGACATATCCTTCCTTTTTAAGGGTTCTATTCCGTACGGAGGTCGAATAATATTGATAGTAGCTCAGGATAAGACAGGCTACCGCGGGTTTTCAGGTATGGATTCGCGTCCAGAAAAAGCTCGCAGGAGAAGGTTTGTACAAAAGAGTCCAGTACTGGGGTTATCCGGACTGGTTCTGGTGTGTTTTTTGGCGGGCGTGCTGATAACCTATTATTTTTCCCAGGTACTGGGCCTGGGTTACCAGATAACCAAACTGGAAACTCAGCTTGCCCTTCTGCGCGTGGAAAACAACAGTCTCGATGAAGAAGTCCACCGTTTGAACTCACTGGAACGGGTTGAGTACCTGGCTGTAAACAAACTGGGGATGGTAAAACCAGCAGACAACAATATCCTGGTGGTAGCTGTAGCAGGCAGGTCTCAATCTACAATGACAGCTGACGCTGCTTCAGCCAAAACACAGGTTGCTGATATTTCCCCTGCCGGACAAGAAAAAAGCCGCCTCATCAGGGCTTTTACCGAATTGGTTGACCGACTGGAAAACTCTATCCGGTTGGGACGCGTTCCCGTGAATGAATTCGGAGAGGGGAAAAATGCAGACAACAACCATTTTGATCCGGAAAAGAATAACCTGGGTTTTTCTGATTACGGCGCTGGCTCTGGTCGGACTGATTTTTCGCCTGGCCTGGTTGCAGCTTGTTGAAGGGGACCGGTTAAGAGAGGAAGCACTGGAAGTCCGGATGAGGGATGTGCCGGTAGAGGCCAAGCGGGGCGCGATCTTTGACCGCAATGGCAACGAACTGGTAACAAGCGTTAGTGTTGATTCAGCCTACGCCTTTCCGCCCCAGGTGGTTAATAAGCGTGAGACAGCGGACAAAATAGCCGCGGCTCTGGGTGAGGATAAGGAGGAAATATATAAAAAACTTACTGAAAAAGCAGGTTTTGTTTGGCTGAAAAGAAGAATAGACTATGAATCGGCCCAGAGGTTAAAAGCTTTGAAGTTGGACGGTGTGGAACTGGTGGAAGAAAACAGGCGTTTTTACCGCCAGGAAAGCCTTGCCGCCCATGTACTTGGTTTCGCCGGTGATGACAACCAGGGGCTGATTGGTGTAGAAAGCGTTTATGATAAGGATTTAAGAGGTGTTCCCGGACGGATAGTCATTGAAAAGGACGCTGTTGGCAGGAACATCCCGGAAGCTCTCCACAAGTTTATCCCTCCAACGCCCGGCAACAATCTTGTTCTGACCATAGACCAGCATATTCAATTTTTTGTAGAGAGGGAACTGGACAAGATTGTCGATGTCCACCATCCCAAACTGGCAGTAATTATTGTGATGAATCCTAAAACCGGTGAAATCCTTGCCATGGGCAACCGGCCCACATTCAATCCCGGGGATTGGAGAAAACAACCCCAGTCGGTATGGGATCACAACCCGAGCATCTGGTATAATTATGAGCCGGGATCAACATTTAAAATCATTACCGCGGCTGCCGCTCTTGAGGAAGGAGCCGTTAAACTAAGTGACACTTTTTACGACCCCGGTTATATCAGGGTTGCCGACCGTACGATCAGTTGCTGGTATGACGGCGGGCACGGCTCTCAGACTTTTGAGGAAGTCGCCCAGAACTCCTGCAACCCCGGTTTTATTACCGTGGGTTTAAGGCTGGGCATAGAAAGATTCTATAAATATATCAACGCTTTTGGTTTTGGGCAAAAGACCAACATTGGCCTGCCTGGTGAAGAGGTTGGCATAGACATACCGGAAAAAGAAGCCACCGAGCTAAACATAGCGACTATGTCCATTGGGCAGTCTATCGCTGTAACGCCGATTCAGCTGTTAACCGCCGCTTCGGCTGTAGCCAACGGCGGGGTCCTGTTAAAACCGTCCCTGGTAAAGTCAATAACCGACGCGGATGGAAAGGTGATTAAAGAATTCAAGCCTGAGCCGGTACGTCAGGTTATATCCAAAAAAACCGCCCAGACCCTGATGGAACTGCTGACCAATGTGGTGTTCAAGGGTACGGGAAGAAACGCTTTCGTAGAGGGATACGGAGCGGCGGGGAAAACAGGCACAGCCCAGGTGGTGGAGGAAACCGGCGGCTATTCTGACGGCAAGTACGTTGCCTCTTTTATGGGTTATGCCCCGGCGGAGGACCCGCAAATCGCTGTGTTGGTAATGGTGGCTGAACCCAGCGGCGCGGCATATTTCGGCAGCCAGGTGGCGGCGCCTGCTTTCAAGTCCATTGCTTTAGATACCCTAAGGTATCTGAAAGTACCGGAGAGGCCGGACCTTGAAAAACCACAATTGCCTTTCGTTTTTGAGGAGCCAAAAGTAAAGCGGAGCATACCCAATGTTGTGAATTACCCGGTAGAAGACGCCCAAAATGTGCTGAAAAATGCTGGATTTACTGCTCAGATAAGGGGCGAGGGGAAAATTGTATATGGCCAGACTCCCAAAGGAGGAGCACAAGTACTTGGCGGGTCAACTGTTATTCTGGAATTACAGGCTGACAGCTCAGGCACGGCGGAAGAAATCACGATGCCAGACCTGATGGGGTTGACCATGAAAGAAGCGGGCAGTGTTTTAGAGAAACTGGGTCTGCATCTTAACCCTCAGGGCACTGGTGTGGCCGTGGGCCAACAGGAAAAGCCAGGTTCAAAAGTAATCAGGGGGTCTATCATTACTATAGAATTCCAGCCCCCGGTGATTAAAGCATTTCTCGACTGACGCCAAATACTTGTGTGTAATTTGCAGGAAATTACTTGTTTTCATGCCATGTTGATTCAGCCGGAACCGGGCTCTGGAATATTTTAGATATTGATGGAAATACTATGTAAGTAATATAAAAAAGTGCTATAAATCAGGAGGATAATGAGTTGCTTTTTCGGGAACTGCTTGAAGCGGTTGAAGTTTGTGCCGCCGGCGGCGATCCGGCTGTATCGGTAAAGGGGATAGCGTATGATTCGCGCCAGGTAAAGCCGGGTTTTTTGTTTGTGGCTATCAAGGGATTTAAGGCTGACGGTCACGAATATATCAACGAGGCAATAAAAAAGGGCGCGACGGCTGTGGTCATGCAGCGGGAGACAGACCCTCCACCCGGCACGGCGTGGGCGCTGACGCCAGACACAAGGCATGCCCTGGCGCTTCTGGCCGCGCTCTTTTATGGCCACCCCTCCTCTAAAATGAAAATGATCGGTATTACAGGAACCAATGGTAAAACCACCACCGCTAATCTGGTGGCTGCCGTATTGGACGCAGCCGGACTGAAGACGGGCCTGATCGGCACTATACACAACCGGATTGGTGAGAGGATACTGCCGGTAAAACACACCACACCGGAATCTCTTGACCTGCAAAGGCTGCTGGATGAGATGGCGGATGAAGGTGTGAACGCCTGTGTAATGGAGGTTTCTTCCCACGCCCTGGCCCTGCACCGGGTGGCGGGGTGTGAATTTGATGTGGCTGTTTTTACAAACTTCACCCAGGACCACCTGGATTTTCATGAGAATATGGAAGAGTACCTGGAAACAAAGCTGAGACTGTTTAAAAACCTGGCCCTGCCCGGTGCAAAGAAGGAAGAAAAGTACGCTGTTGTTAATATTGATGACACCAGGGCGGCGGAGGTTATCAAAACTACCGGGGTTCCGGTTTATACTTACGGGCTAAAAAGCCAGGCTGACGTACGGGCGGTAGATATCGAGCTAAACGCCAGGGGAGTTAATTTCACCACTCTGGGAAGATGGGGCAGGTGCCCCTTAAATCTAAAAATTACCGGGCTGTTCAACGTTTACAACACGCTGGCTGCTTTTACAGTTGTGGCGGCGCTTGGGATTCCTATTGAAACTATCAGGAACGCTCTCGAAGCTACCGGGGGAGTTGCGGGACGCTTTGAACTGGTTGACCTGGGTCAGGACTTCGCGGTCATTGTGGACTATGCCCATACCCCTGACGGGCTTGAAAACATATTAAAAACCGCTGAAAGGATTACCACGGGGCGCCTGATTACCGTATTCGGCTGTGGCGGGGACCGCGACCGGACCAAAAGGCCTCTCATGGGTGAGATTGCCGCTAAATACAGCGACTTTGCGGTAATCACCTCAGATAACCCGCGCACCGAGGACCCCTTGAAGATAATCGATGAAATTGAAAAAGGGTTGAAACCAGCGGTGAATGAGCGCTGCTATGCCGTGGAACCTGACCGGCGCAAGGCGATCCGTGTGGCTGTGAGGACCGCCCGCCCCGGTGATGTAGTTATTATCGCCGGCAAGGGCCACGAGGACTATCAGATTATCGGAACCGAAAAATTCCCTTTCGATGACCGCCTCGAAGCCGCCAAAGCGCTGGAAGAATTAAATGGGATGTGAGACGTGAGACATGGGACGTGGGATTCAGGCATTCCTCTTGGGCCTTTTTGAGACAAGGGGACGGTTCTCCTGTCTCATTTAAGTCGTGAGCCGTTAGGCGTTTGGCGTAAGCAAAGCAAGATATGTCGTAAGCGTAGCAAGTGGGGACGCGTAGCAAGTGGGGACGGTTCTTGCTTGCCTGTAAATATTTAACAAAATAGAGGATTTATTCGGATAAATCCGAACCTACAATATTGGGTCGTGAGACGTGAGGACGAAAGATAGCCTTAAGGGCTAAAGACCCCAGAGTAATGCAGGATACACCGACGTCCGACGTCTGACGACCGACGACTGAAATCGGGGGTTTGTATGAAACCGATAACTTTTGGTGATATTGCTGAGGTGACCGGCGGTGAAATTTTGCAGGGCGATCCACTGGCCGTTTTCAGTGCGGTGTCAACCGATACCCGGACGATAAAAAAAGGAGATCTGTTTTTCGCCCTGCAGGGTGAACGGTACGACGCCCATGATTTTCTTGGTCAGGCCACAGTCGCCGGCGGCCTGGTGGTACACCGCAAGCCGGATTTGCACCTGGAAGTGCCTGTTTTGTATGTTAATGACACTCTTGTTGCCATGCAGGCACTGGCTGCTTCAAACAGGGCTTGCAGCAGAGCTTTCCTGGTGGGTGTAACCGGAAGCACCGGAAAGACAACAACGAAAGATATTATAGCCTCGGTACTGGGAACACGCCTGCGCACCCTGAAAACCACCGGTAATTTCAATAACGAAATCGGACTTCCACTGACTTTATTGGAGCTGGAAGAACAATATGAAGCAGCGGTAGTGGAAATGGCCATGCGGGGACCGGGAGAAATTGATGCCCTGTGCCGCCTCGCCCGGCCGGATGCCGCGGTTATCACCAATATTGGTGAAACCCACCTGGAGTTGCTGGGCACTGTAAGCAATATAGCCGCCGCCAAGGGAGAAATCCTGGAGTATGTCCCCCCGCGGGGGTTTGCCTTGTTGAACTCGGAGAGTCCTTTCATCCACAGGGAAGCTGCCCGCTGCCGGGGCAGGGTAATCTTTTTCGGTTTCGAGCAGAGTGCCGGTATAAGAGCTGAAAACATCAGGGTGGAAGGCGGAGGGAGCCGTTTTGACGCAGTAGCGGGCGGCTGGAGATATACTTTTACCTTGCCGGTGCCCGGCAGGCATAACGTTATGAACGCCCTGGCCGCTATCGGTGTGGGCAAGGAAATGGGGCTGACTGACGAGGAGATCGCCGCAGGGCTCGCCGCGACAGCTTTAACAGGTATGCGCCTGGAGATTATCGAGGCGGGCCGGCTTAAGATTATTAACGACGCCTATAATGCCAACCCCGCTTCAGTTAAGGCCGCCCTGCAGACTCTTATTGAACTGGCTGGGGAAAGGCGGACTGTGGCTTTGCTGGGAAACATGCTGGAATTAGGGCCGCGGGCCGTGGCAGGCCACAGGGAGGTTGGGGAAACAGCCGCCCGTCTAAAACTGGATTACCTGGTGACTGTGGGAGATCTGGCCGCAGCCGCAGCCGAAGGAGCTATTGGCGCCGGTCTTGCGGCGCAAAGGGTTTTCCATTGTGATGACAACCCCGGGGCCATAAGGGTTTTAGAGGACCTGCTGCAAGACGGGGATGTGGTTTTGGTCAAAGGCTCCAGGGGGATGAAAATGGAACAAATCGTCCAGTACCTGGCAAATTCACGGGGAGCTTGCTGAAAACCGCACCACCATACCGTTTATTGCGCCGCGGTGCGGCAGGAGGTTTTTATGGAACATCTATGGAAGGCTTTTGCCATCTCGCTGGTGGTAACTTTACTGCTGGGACCGCTGATAATTCCTTTGCTGAGAGGGCTGAAATTCGGTCAGAATATACGCTCCGACGGGCCGTCACGGCACATGAGCAAAGCAGGCACCCCAACCATGGGAGGGGTGATGTTTTTAGCCGGGACGGTGGTGGGAGGTATCCTGCTGGGTCGCGGACAACAAGACAGTATAGCCG
>JBAZQW010000143.1:0-6083 GCA_041645005.1 Desulfotomaculaceae bacterium
GCCAGGCCGATAAAGCCCACAGAAAGGGTACCGTGCTTGATCGCCTCTTCGATAGGATCGTTTGGCTTCAGTCCTTCCGAGTCAAGATATAGTTTCTGGCCCATGATAAAGGGCATGTCCTTGACTTTCAGCAAGGCCTGCACCTGGTAGCGGTGGTAAAGCTGGCGGGCGGTCAGATCAATAATATCTGACAGACCGCGGTAAAAGGCGTCCAATTTTCGCTCAGCCTTGATGGCCACCCTGGGCAGATTGATTGTGGTAAAAGATAGATTGCCCCTGCGGTCGGTAACCTCCGGCCCGCGCCTGTTAGCCATGACCCTGGTGCGGCAGCCCATATAGCTGACCTCGGTGCCATACTGGCTGTTGAAGGAGGAGTCCATAAAGCTGAAGGTCGGGTTCAGCCGCTTGCTGGCTACCTTGATGGCCAGCTTGAACAGGTCGTAGTTAGGGTCGCCAGGGTTGAAGTTGATCCCTTCTTTAACCCTGAAGATAATATTGGGGAAGATAGGGTTTTCTCCGTTGCCAAGACCGGCCTCGTAGGCCAGCAGGAGGTTTCGCACCGCCCGCCTGGCAGGCTCTGACGTCTCTGTTCCGACATTGATGGAAGAAAACGGCACTTGTGCTCCAGCTCTGCTGTGCATCGAATTCAGGTTATGGATCAATGCCTCCATGGCCTGATAGGTTTCGAAATCCGAGGCGTCCTCCACAAAGGGGGCGATATCCCGGTCGAAGAAAGCGTAAGACTGCCCGCCGTGCATGTCATTCTGCGAGCTCTGCAATATTATCGCCGCCTGGGCGGTAGCGGTTGTTGGCCGCTTGGGAGGCCGGATATAGCCGTGCCCGGTGTTAAACCCTTCTGTTAATAACTTGCTTAAAGGGATTTGAAGGCAGGTCAACGTCTTTCCGTAGAAATCGAGGTCATGTATATGGAGATCACCCCGCATGTGGGCCTGGGCCATCTCTTCAGGGATCAGACGGTTCAGGTAGTATTTTTTGCTGGCGGCGCTGGCGATCTGGAGCATTTTTGCCGACGGGGAGTTGCTGATATTGGCATTCTCCCGGTTGGTTTCTTCCAGGATCTCTTCCACCGCGTCCATCAACTCGCCCTTGGCGTCCCGCATCCGCGTGCGCCTGGCGCGGTAAAGAATGTACGCCTTCGCGGTGCGGGCGTGCCCCGCCTCGATCAGTACCTTCTCCACCATATCCTGTACGTCTTCCACTCCGAAAAGGTTGCCGTTATACTGCTTTCTCAGCAGTTTTAAAACCTCGATGGACAACTCCATGGCCGTCTGGCGGTCCTCACCGCCAACCGCCCGCGCGGCTTTGAAAATTGCATCCGTAATCTTGGTTTCGTCAAAGACAACTTCCCGGCCGTCGCGTTTCTGTATCGCTTTAAACATTTTCTTCCGGACCACCTTTTAAGCTGCTTCCTTTTGTGCTAAGAAGGTCTTTCAACTCTTCCATAAAACTCTCCGCATCCCGGAATTCACGGTAAACCGAGGCAAAACGTACGTAAGCGACTTCATCGAGCCCGCGCAGGTGCCCCATTACAAGCTCTCCGATGTACTCGCTTCTCACCTCAGTTTCCGTAGTGTTGCGCAGCTCCCTTTCTATGTTGTCTACAATTGTTCCAATGCTCTCAGTTGAAACAGGCCTTTTCTGGCACGACTTGATTAAACCAAGCACCAGTTTTTGCCGGTCAAAGGTTTCTCTGCGGCCATCCTTTTTCACTACCACCAGGGGCAGACCATCCGCTTTTTCATAGGTGGTAAATCTTTTAGCACAGCCCCCACATTCCCTGCGCCGCCGGATCGAGTCACCTTCCACAGTAGGTCGGGAATCAAGTACCCGGCTGTCGGATAACCCGCAAAAGGGGCATTTCATTGTCATTTCACGCTCCGTATCGAAATTAAGCTACATAATATGGGGTTAAACATGGTAGAATTATACTATATGTTGATTGTATTTGAAAAACGGAAAACCATACCATAATAGCAAATGGGAGAGCAGTAACTCCCCCAGGCTTCAAAATGGTTATTCTTTCTTATATTTTTGACCTAGAAACCGGGGACTGAGCTGTCAGGTAAAATACTCCCCGTTCAACGGTTAATCATGGCAGTTTAATAATTGCCTCTGTTCTCGTGCCTGGGGTCGGTAAAAGTGCTGACCTCAACCAAAATAACATCTGCTCCGATTTTCATAATTTTATCCCACGGCACGACTATCTCTTCTTCTTTACCAAGAAAGCCGAGAAACTTGCCGCTTACACCGGGCAGGATAATGGACGTGATTTTCCCTTCCTCCAGGTCAATGTCTATGTCCTTAATCAGGCCGAGCCTGCGCCCGTCCACTACATTGACAATCTCCCGTACCCGCAGGTCTGATATTTTTACCACCGTAAGCACCTCCCCCAAAATAGGCATCTGTTCCAGGCACATGGGACTTCTTTACATTTATATGTAGAGTCTCCCATAATCTGAACAGAAACTTTTAGGAGTAGAAGACAAAATTAGAAGTCAGAATTCAGGAGTCAGAAGTCAGAATAAAGAAATACGAATAAAATAAAGGATAAAAAAAATGAATTATATCTTTTATTCTGTATTCTGACTCCTGAATTCTATATTCTTAAAATATTTAGGGCGGCTTATCAAAACCGCCCAGTTTATCTAGACATGTTTTTTCATGTGACTGAGCGCGGCTTTTTCCAGCCGCGAAACCTGGGCCTGGGAGATGCCGATCTCATCGGCTACTTCCATCTGGGTTTTCCCTTCGTAAAAGCGAAGCGTCAGGATTAGCTTTTCGCGGGCGCTGAGTTTCTTCAGGGCGTCCCTGATAGCTATCCCCTCAAGCCAATTCTGGTCCTGGTTTTTTTCGTCACTAATCTGGTCCATCACAAATATGGGATCGCCACCGTCGTGGTAAATAGGCTCAAAAAGGGAAATCGGTTCCTGAATGGCATCCAGGGCGAAGACTATCTCCTCCCTGGGCATTTTTAATTCACCGGCGATCTCGTTAATGGAAGGCTCGCGGGAGAACTTGTTGACCAGAGTATCTCTCACCTGCAGTGCCTTATAGGCGACGTCCCGCAGTGAGCGGCTCACTCTGATCGGGTTGTTATCCCGTAAATAGCGCCGTATTTCCCCAATTATCATCGGTACCGCATATGTTGAAAATTTTACATTCTGGGAAAGGTCAAAATTATCTATAGCTTTCATCAGGCCAATACAGCCTACCTGGAAAAGATCATCCACGTATTCGCCCCTGTTGGTAAAGCGCTGGATTACACTCAGAACCAGCCTTAGATTGCCGTTAATCAGCTTGGGCCTGGATGTGGTGTCTCCTTTTTGCATAGACTCGAACAAAGCTCGCATCTGGCTTCCTGTCAGTACCGGGAGTTTTGACGTGTTGACACCGCAGATCTCGACTTTGTTCACCAGCATGAACGGACCACCACCCCTTCCAAATATTTATTTTATTTTTACAATCACATTATTACCACGGCAAAATTTTATTATACATAAGCGCTTTTCACAGAAAAAAACCGCCTTAAAAGGCGGCGGTATAACGGATGTTAATTATTCCATGCGGTGGATTTCTTTTTTCAGCCTCTTAATGATCCTTTTCTCCAGCCTGGAAATATAGGATTGGGATATGCCGAGCAAATCGGCAACTTCCTTCTGGGTTTTTTCCAGGCCGCTGTTCAAGCCGAAGCGCAGTTCCATGATTCTGCGCTCCCTGCCGGAGAGTTTCTGGAGAGCCAGGTAAAGAAGCTTTTTATCCACCTCTTCCTCAATTAATTTGTAAATTATATCGTTTTCGGTGCCCAGGACGTCGGACAAAAGCAGTTCATTGCCGTCCCAGTCTATGTTGAGCGGTTCGTCGAAAGACACCTCCGCCCTGGTTTTGTTGTTTCTTCTAAGGTACATCAGTATTTCATTTTCAATGCAGCGTGACGCGTAGGTCGCCAGCTTGATCTTCTTGGCCGGGTCAAAGGTGTTAACAGCCTTAATAAGACCGATCGTTCCTATAGAGACAAGATCTTCTATGCCCACCCCGGTGTTTTCAAATTTGCGGGCGATATAGACTACCAGGCGCAGGTTCCTTTCGATGAGGATGCTTCTGACCGCGCTGTCCCCGGATTCCAGGCGGTTGATCAGAAAAGACTCCTCGTCCGTTGTCAAGGGCGGCGGCAAAGCCTCGCTGCTGCCCACGTAATAAACCTTTGGCCGGTAGCCCAGCCGGATTAATAAGCGCAGCGCAGCCAGTTTGATCGTCCACTTGAATTGCAAGAATTTTAGCCAGGCCAAAAATCATCCCCCCTTAAAAACAGATTTCAAGGATACTTTGGAGCCGGTAAATTTTCCGGGGTTAAGACTATCCTTACCACCTAAGATACCGGCGCCAGCAATTCGGAACTGAGCAGGGCATGATAGTTGCCGCCGGGGTCAAGCTTTTTATGATAGATGGCAATGACCACCTTGCCCACCCGTACCTGTTTTCCCTGCCGCTCAATTAAAACTTCATCCGGACGGAAACCTACCATCAGGCCGTTGACATTGCCCAGGGACTGAAAAGGGACCGCCGTAAAGCGCGAGGCATAGCGTTTTTCGCCCAGGGAGCCAAGAAAGCCCCATACGTCAGGCTCTCCCTCTTTTTCAAAGCAGGTCCTGGCTTCCTCCGGCAGGAGAGATTTCAAAACAGCGTACTCGGCAACTACCACCGGGTGCCTGGTCATAGGATCTTTCAGTAGGTTTCCGGTATCCAAAAAAGCGTTTACCCTGATCTGTTCCCCGCCGGACTTGATTAAAAGATTCATGCTGAAGAGGTTTTCAAAATATCCGCTTTTAATAACCGCGGCTATACCTTGCCCGGCAGCCCAGAAAGCCGCAAGCCCCAAAAATATGCCAGGCCAGAAATGTTCGGCGATGACGCTGCCAATTCCGCTGTAACTTGTAAACCGGCCTGAATGTATAAAAAAGATCATGCCCAAGGTCAATCCGCCCAGAGCAAAGGACGCTAAGTAGAAACAACCCAGGCAAATCAAGAACTTCCTGAGATTAAGCGGCGCAAAGACAGCTGCCATGATGACTACTGAAGCGGCTGTTTTAAACCATACCGACAGTAAAAAGTTATTACCCGGAAAAAACAGCGCCAGAGAATAAGCCGACCCCAGCGCTGCCCCCGCGGCAAGACGCCATTTGCTGGCCGGGGCGCGACCAAGTTTTGCGGCTGACCACAGAATAGCATAATTCATTACCAGGTTGCCCATAAAAACCTGGTCCAAGTAAACCGTGTACGCCGCCATAAAGCCATACTCCCATTACCCGAAAAGGGGAAATATTCAAAAAAGCAAACTGTCTGTACTACCATTATATTTCCTGAAATAGTCCATTATTACATACCGGTTAAATGATAACAGCCCTGGTCTTATTATACATTGCCAGGGCTGGATAATTTGTCGTGTTATGACTGTAACGGTTTTTTTATTTCCGATCGGTTTCTTTTACCCAGACCTCACACCCTTCAAAAGGATTGGCGGTACCAATATATAATCTGCCGTCAGAAGAGGGAAAAAGCATCCTGAGACCATAATTATAAGGATTACCCAGGCCATCAATAGAAATACGGGTCCAGTGAACACCGTCCCGTGTCTTCCAAAAATCAAAACCATATGTTTTTTGCACAAGTTCAAAAAAGGAATTTAATAATCTTTTCGCAATCAGTTCTACCGGGAAAAGGTTAAAGAAATGATCGGCCTGGAAGACGAATTTTAAATAATTTACCAATGCCTCCATATAGTTGTCAATATCATAAGGAGAATTTTCTTCGGCAAATTTACGGACTGAAGGAATCATAGCCGGTACTATCACGGCCCAGCTAAATGTGCCCAAGTATAGTTCCCCACCGTGCTCCTGGATTTGCCAGCAGTATGCGTTGGTCATATCTCCAAAACCGGAAGGTTGGCCGCTCAGGGCTAAACCCCGGTTTCCAGTGGTTGGTTCGGTAGGAGCGATGGGCAGACCTCCCGCAACTAGTTCCCACTTATCATTGCAGTCGACCCTGATTAGATCAAATCCCTTGGG
>JBAZQW010000270.1:0-2747 GCA_041645005.1 Desulfotomaculaceae bacterium
TCCGCATTATTATTTCATTAAATTACATCATTTGTTAAATCTATATTTACTGTTCTGCGTTTTCGAATAATCCCTTCCATCCTGCCTGCAACTTTTCTGGCGCACCCTGTAGATTCACCGGTATGGTTCCTGTATTGATGGCTTATTTTTGACAGTGCTAAAAAAGCCAGCGCAGCCGCTCCGAAGCCGGCAATGGTCCTGTAAGACAACATGTTTAAACGCCCCCTTTTTCCAGACTCTTTAAATATATATTTTCCACGGGCGTTATATCTATGCACGAAAAGCTCTGCCGGCATTATCTCTTTCTTGCCGATAAAATCTGCCTGCCGCCAACCGAATTAAGTTCAGGGCGGCTGAAGCCGGCCTCGCCCAGCCATTCGGCATACTCAGCAAAGGTCCAGGTGCCCCCGTTTTTCGTGTTGACCAGCATGTTGACGCCAAAAACCGCAGCCATCGGGTTGGTCCCTCTGACAAAATCCACGATAATTATTCTCCCGTCTGTTTTAAGAACAGCAGCCACCTTTTTGAAAAGCTCCCTGTTCTCCCGTTCGCCGAATATGTGACAGATGTTTCCCAGGAAGGCCAGGTCAAAAGGACCTGGCGACAGGCCAACGTTAAAATCACCAGCATACATTTCAATGTTCTCATTCTCATTTAGAAAGGTTGACATGTACTCAACAACATTGGGCAAGTCCTGCACAGTAACCTTCGCGCCGATTGCCGCAAAGGCTCTGGCATAAGCCAGCGGGCCTCCGCCGATGTCCAGTACCTTTGGTGTCTCACCTGAGCCTGCCAAGCAGAAACCGGCAACGGTCAAAGCATTTTCCCTGGCGCTGTGGCTCATCGCCGCCATAAAATATTTCGTGTTTTCTTGACCAGTTTCCCTTGGGAAAGGCTGCCCTGACCGGATGACTTCAGGCAGGTGGATCCACGAGTTAGTAACATTATAGCGGTGCATAAAAGAAAAACCTGTGTAGTTGGGAGATTCCGTATTGTATAACATATTTACAGCTTCTTCACTAAGCCTGAGCTTGTTTTCGTCCTTTGACAGATACCCAAGAGCCTCTAACGCTTCAGTAACTACCCAAACCGCCCTACTGTCCGCACCTATCTCCACGGCCAATTCGTCAGCTGTCATGGGTTTTCCGGCAAGCTGTTCAATAATACCTGTTTTTACCGCGGCACCTATAATCAAAAGTTCCTGCGGTGCGATTAATACTTGAACATTGGGCATTTGCAGGCACCTCTTTCTCTTTTAATCTTTATTCTAAAATATCATAACACAAAAACGTCACCATACGTCTGCGCTCAAGTGAAACAGAACCTAACCTATCAGCTTTTTTTAGGGCGAGGCTGCTTTGGCCTGGGCTAAATAACGGGCTATTCCAGAATGAATGGACCAGGCTATTTTATTCTGGTAAACGGGGTCGAGCATTAATTTTTCTTCCTGAAGATTGCTGATAAACCCTATTTCGATAATTACGCTGGGCATTCTAGTCATCCTGTTGGCAAAATAATCCACCTGCTTGGGTTCGCGACCAGGATTTTCTAAAAAGCGGTTAAGTTCATCCTGAATGGCTGCAGCCAGTTTTCTGCTCTCTTCCGATCCCGGCTGGGAAAAAGTCTGTGCCCCGTTCTCCCGCCTGTCCGGGAAGCTGTTTACATGGATGCTCACAAAAAGGTCAGCGTTATTTTTATTGGCCAGTTCCACCCGGCGGGTCAGATCCTGGACTTTGATTTTATACTGGTTCTGAGTGTTTTGATCGCTTAAATCACAATCACTTTCCCTTGTGAGCAGCACCTCGGCGCCGGATTGGCGCAGTGTTTCGGCCAGCTTTTTAGAAACCTCCAGAACAATCTCCTTCTCATGAACACCTGAGTGGCCCGGCGCACCCGGGTCTTCCCCTCCGTGCCCGGGGTCAATCACTATAAGCTTGCCTGCTAACACCCAGGACAGGGTTGCAATGTAGCGCTCCTCATAACGTGCTGAGACAGTCCGGAAAACCAGCAACAAAATCACTATAAAAAGCAACAGGAATAAACCGTTCTTTTTTCTTAAAACGACAGTGCGAAAAGGCATATCCTAAAAACCATCCTTCCCCCAACTAATTCGGGATAGCCTCTTGAAGCAAATCCATACCTGCCTTTTTAAGAAAAGTATGCCGGGCCGGTTTAAAATATGTGCATATGCTATTTCAAGTCGCGCAGCCCTTCAAGCAGTGCGCTTTTAGCCTTGTGGCAGTTGTCTATCAGTTTTTCAATATCCTTTTCTCCAGCGTTATTAACGTGCACTCCAACCACCGTCAGCACCTGGCTGCCCCAGGCTTTTGCTATTTCTTCCGCGACCGGTTTGGCGACCTGGTCGTCCTTGTGCCCCGGTAAAGGAATGACAATAGTGCTGCAGCTGACCTGTTCAGGGTCGGCCAGGCTTTGACGTGGCGTACTGAGAGCAATAGCGCCAAGGTGCGGCTTTTCCCCGCCAAAAATCTGCGCCACCAGGCCCTCTTCCGTAATTGTGGCAATCAATGTAATCTTATACTTCCCCTCACCCGCTGAAAACACTTTCTGCTTGATCAATGATTCCCTCTCCCTAAAGACCTTATGTTTTTTCGCATAGCCAATGAAATATCCGGCACAATATAGATATTATGCAAATTACCGCCGAACACCCAAAATCCCAGACGGTTGAAAATGACAGCACATCACTGGAAGTGATTTGCAGACCAATACGCAAGGAATTGGTTGAG
>JBAZQW010000178.1:0-5147 GCA_041645005.1 Desulfotomaculaceae bacterium
AGGAGGCAAAAGGCTTCGCCCCGCCCTGGTATTTCTCTCCTCCCGTTTCGGAGACGGTCCCTGCGCTAAAGTCGCCAGACTGGCCACTGCGGTTGAAACACTTCACCTGGCAACTCTGGTGCATGATGACATTATTGATCATGCTAAAAGCCGCCGCGGTGTAAACACAATTAACACAGCGCGCGGTGAGAACACCGCCATTCTAACCGGTGACTACCTCTACGCTATCTTTCTGGAAAGATCGGCCGGCCTGGGAGAGATTGCTCTGCATAGCCTGTCGGGTGCGCTTAAAGACATGGTTCAGGCGGAATTCGCTCAACAAAAGGACCTTTTTAACTGTGCGGTCGATCTAAAGAGCTATCTGCGGCGTACCTTTAAAAAGTCAGGATCATTCCTCGCTTGCTGCTGTAAACTTGGCGCGTTCCTGGCCGGCGCACCAATGAAAACTGTGCTTGCTTTAGAAAAGTTCGGCTTTCATGCCGGAATATCCTTTCAGATCACTGACGATCTCCTGGATTTTAAAGGCCGTCCGGACACACTGGGCAAACCGGTCGGGCAGGACATAATGCAGGGTTTGCTTACCCTGCCTGTAATCCATGTCCTGGCCAACAGTCCCGCCAACGTGGAAATACGCGACTTAATCGCCAAACGGGACCTGCATCCTGACAGTATTGAATTTATAGCCAAAGCCATGCGGGAAGCAGGCTCGCTGTCGTACACAGCTGCGCTGGCAAGCCGTTACGCCTATCTGGCCGGCCGGGTCCTGTCAGCGCTTCCCGCTGAATCCGCCAGAGACAGCCTGTGTGCTCTGCTTGAGTTTATCACAACAAGGGAGTGTTGAAATTTGAATCAAATTGCGCTGAAGCCTGAAGTTGCGGGGCTGCTCAGGCTAATGAGAATGATGCCTGTTATAGCTTCAACTATTTGCTCCTTTGCTCTGGGGGTTGGCCTCGCTTTGGGCTCTATAGGACTTGAATCGCTTAACCTGCGGCACGTTACCCTGATTGTTGCGGCGGGGTTGACACTGCACAGCGTCACTGGCCACGCCTATAACGATTTGCAGGACTGGCGGTCCGGCACCGACAAGTTCAGCCCCGGCATATTATCAGGCGGCGCCGGTGTGATTGAAGACGGCCTCCTGGATGAAAGAAAACTGTATTTAGTGGGACTGGCAGGAATACTGCCGCCGGTGTTGGCCAGCTTGTACTTTATCAGCCTGCGGGGCTATTACGTTCTTTTTTTCCTGCTGACTGGCATATGGGCCAGTCTGGCCTACTCATTGCCCCCTCTCAGGTTGTCCTACAGACCTCTGCTGGGGGAATGGCTGGCCTTGTTTCCCGGTTTTTTAGCCTGCAGTACTGGTTCCTTTTACATTCTTACCGGCAGTTTCAACTGGCAGATTGTCACTGCTGGTACAATCCACGGCCTTTTAACTCTCGGCTGGATCATGCAGCACCACCTTCCTGACATCGGGGCCGATCTCAAGGCCGTGCCACCCAAGCTTACCACCCCCGCTTTTGTTTATAAAAAATGGGGTGCGGGCGGAGTCAGGCTGGTACCCGTCGCTTACTTTATCCTTGCCGCGCTGGCGGGTGTAGCGGGCGGTTTTTTCTTTAAACCTATTTTCTACCTGACCATAATTCCATCATCGTTCTGCGCATATCTGGCCATGACCACTGATCTGTTTTGTGTAAAATCAATAACCATACGTGAAAAAAAGATGATCACTGTGTCAACCTGCTTCGCCGCGACAATCGCACTTCTGATGGGCCTGGGGTTTTAAAGGGCAGTTTTCACGCCCTGGTTTTGACCTGTGAGGCCTGGCTGAGAAATATACCGGGGAGCTGTCTCAGCAGCCAACGGTAGTATTGGCGGTACCCAATGCGGCCTTGCAGTATTTCCAGAGACTTTTGAAACGGCTCAATGGAATTAAAATAAATCCCGAAAAGCACCCCGGGGAAACTCCGGAAACACCGCGCAATCATAAGCGCCGCGCCTAAATCCGCTCCAAACGAATGATAACAATTACGCTCGTAGAGCATTAAGCTCTGCCTGCTTAAGGAGGAATCGTTTTTAATCAGGGATGATATGGCAGCGGCAGCGAGACGCCCGGAGGCGATAGCGTAGCGAATGCCTTCTCCGGTAAAGGGATCGGCGTAACCTGCGGCGTCGCCAACCAGGATGATCCGCTCCCCTGCGGCAGGACGCCGGTAACCGCCAAGTGGTATGCTGTGCCCCTTGATTTCCCGGTTTTTAATGCCTATTTTATTCATAAAATGGCTTAAGGTATCTTTGATACTTGATATTTCCGAAATCCAGCCTCCTACCCCTACAGATAGACTGTTTCTTTTTGGAAAGACCCAGCTGTAGCTCATTGGCAGCGGCCCGTAATGGATCTCGATTTCCCTGGTGGCGTGAACATTTTGATCGCCGGCAGGAATATCAGCGCACACACAAAAGGCGAGCTCACTCTTTTTAAAGGGGCCTCTTACCTTTTTGGAGATGATGCTGTTCACCCCATCGGCGCCGACCAGGAGCTTTCCTGAATAAATGGCAGCCTCAGTCCGCACGGTCACGCCACTAGCATCAATGTCGAACGAAGTAACTTTCGCTCCCTGTTTCAGGTCTGCCCCGGACTTGAGCGCCTGATTAACCAGCCAGAAATCAAATGAATCCCTCGAAACCACAACCATAAACTCTTCTTTTGTATGCACCGCCATGCTTTTCAGTTCATAAAAACTGCGCAAAGAAGTACAACTTGCTTCTATAATATCTTCTGGTATGGGTATATCCAGCAAGCCTGCCGCCGCGGACGTCACCCCCCCGGCGCACGGCTTGCAGCGAGGCATTTGCTCTTTTTCCAAAATAACTGTTTTAAGGCCCAACCTGGCACAGTCCCTGGCGGTTATAGCTCCTGCCGGACCTCCCCCTACGACGATCACGTCATATTTCATTTAATAATACCCCCTTAACACCGGGTATATTATGCCACGTCAGTAAACAAAAAAAACAGCCGGATAGATTACCGGCCTTCGGAAAACGTTATAATATTTTAAATGTTTTAAAGCGCCCGGCCAGGCAGGCGTTTATCCCCTACTCGCCGGGTCAGTTTTTCGCGGTCAAAATATTCAAGAAGGGGCAGGGCGTACTTGCGGGAGGTTTGCAGCAGGTCGCGGACTTCACCCACAGTGATTTCACCTTTCTCGCGCAGAAATCCAACAACCTTTTCCCTGGCTTCAAGCAAAACATCTTTAAGAAAATATAACTCCTCGGCTATTCTAACCAGTTCACCGGTCC
Organism: Desulfotomaculaceae bacterium; assembly: GCA_041645005.1. Taxonomy (GTDB): domain Bacteria; phylum Bacillota; class Desulfotomaculia; order Desulfotomaculales; family Pelotomaculaceae; genus Pelotomaculum_B. The sequence goes on from JBAZQW010000178.1 coordinate 3,298, forward strand.
TCAGCAGATATTGCAGAAGCTCGGTGCCGGAAGACTCACTCAGCCCGGCGGACTTACTCAGATCAGCCCAGGAAGGTGGTTGGAAAACAGCTTCCTTCATCATCTCCCTGATTTTCTGCATTGTTTTTTCCAGATCATCATTGGGGCTGGGGTTAAACGACTTAAGCGCAACAGATTGCGGCATGACCTGTAAAAAGCCGTCCTTTTCCATTTCCATCAGCAAAAGCTGAAAAGCCTTGTTGTTGATCGTCTGAAATCTGCGGGAGCGCAGCTCCTCTTTCGGGTATCCCTCTCTCAAGGGAAATCCACTGTGATAAGAGACCAGCAGACTTTTTATCTCTTCCACCCACCGGGTGTAAACATCTATTGAGACCAGGCAGGTTTTTCCTTCCCCGCAGATACGTTTAATTCTGTTTTCCCGGACCAGCTCAGCGACAGCCTCCTCTACTTCTTTTTCCTGAAGGCCTGTGCCTGCCGCCACACCGGTGGGTATGAGCAGGTCAGGAGTTCCCTGGAGATAGTGCTCCACAATTTCAGACGGCGTGCCTCTCTCGCGGGTTTCCAGCGCGCCCAGCACTTCCTGGCGAAAGCGCTTGTGCTTGCGTTTGGGTAAGGGGTCGATCACAGTCCCCCCTCCTATTGTGCGCATCGGTGAGTAAGAACGGATCACGAAACGGTCACCTTTGGCCGCCACTGTCGCCTCTTCCAGCTCTATTTGGGCGTACGCCAGTGAACCAGCCGCCAGTTCCTCTCTGTCCAGGAGTACCACCCGCCCTAAAGTTTCCCTGGTGCCAAGATAAAAACGCACCCGTGCCCTGTTTTTAAGTGTCTTGACAGCGCTTTTTAAAAGCAACAGCCTGACATCCAGGCGCAGCGATGGTATGACCTTTTTAGGTCCTGCCACCACACTGCCCCGCTCAATTTGTTCAACTTCCAGCCCGGCCAGGTTAACCGCAACTCTTTGACCCGCCTGCGCCGCGTCAACCTTTTGGCCGTGCACCTGGATGGTACGCACTCTTGAAGTCAGCCCCTGGGGCTGCACCTCAACCGCATCACCGACATGAAGAGCGCCGGAGTGCAGGGTTCCAGTAACTACTGTGCCAAAGCCCGTTATAGAAAAAACCCTGTCCACCGGAAGCCTTGGCAGACCAGTACCAATCCGTGGCTGGGTTTCTTCGGCAATTTGCTCGATGGTTTCCAGCAATTGCGGGATGCCCTCGCCGGTTACCGCTGAAACGGTAATAACAGGAGCATCATCTAAAACAGTATCCTTCAAAAAATCCCTGACATCATCTTTAACCAAACCAAGCCATTCCTCATCCACCAGGTCACACTTGGTCAGCACCACAACTCCTTTCTTAACCTGAAGAAGTTGTATAATATCAAGGTGCTCCCTGGTCTGAGGCATAACACCTTCATCCGCGGCGACCACCAGCAGCACCAGGTCAAAACCACCCGCGCCGGCCAGCATGTTTTTAATAAACCTTTCATGTCCGGGCACGTCAACGATACCAGCGCTGCGCCCGCCCGGCAGGGTAAGGGAGGCAAACCCCAGTTCTATGGATATGCCCCGCTCCTTTTCTTCCTTCAAGCGGTCCGTGTCAACCCCGGTCATGGCCCTGATCAGGGCTGTCTTGCCGTGATCCACGTGTCCCGCTGTGCCGATAATGAGGTGTTTCAGGTTCCGGCACCTCCGTTTATTTATTTAATACTTCAGTCATGGCGTAAGTTAAAAATGGAAATTCATTGTCGTCTATAGTCCGGACATCCAACAGGAGCCTGTCCTCCTGCACCCTTCCCAGCACTGCCGGCAGTCCCTGGCGTAGCCTGGCTTGCAGTTCACCCGCGCT
>JBAZQW010000138.1:0-6229 GCA_041645005.1 Desulfotomaculaceae bacterium
ACACATTCCGCTTAATTCATATGTTTCGCTGAACAAGCCAATATATGACGAGGATTCTGACCGCACCTTGCTGGATGTTATTTCAGGCTCAAAGATTACTGACCCCGAGGAATTGATTATTTCGCGAGAAGAGTTTGACGACATTGAAGAAAAGATGGGCGAGATTCTCAGTTCATTGGAATGGAAAGTACTAATGTCCTACCTGGAGGGGAAATCATACCAGGAAATAGCCGAAGACTTGAAGCGGCACGTAAAGTCAATTGACAACGCACTGCAAAGGGTCAAGCGCAAATTGGAACGCTACCTGGAAAAAAGAGAAGCTTAGCCAGTTAATTAGTTGCAATCCAATACCAGGACCAGGTAGACCTTTAACTGATTACCATCGGTTAAAGGTCTTTTTATCCTTGACATCGATTTGAATTTCACGTATAATTTTTATTGTGTCATCGCCGGCGTAGCTCAATTGGCAGAGCAGCTGACTTGTAATCAGCAGGTTGCGGGTTCGAGTCCCATCGCCGGCTCCAGATCAGACGTCAGTAGTCGGTAGCCAGAAGTCAGATTAAAAAATTAATCTTACAACCGACAACACACTACCGACAACCGATATGGAGGGGTTCCCGAGTGGCTAAAGGGAGCAGACTGTAAATCTGCCGTCGACGACTTCGCTGGTTCGAATCCAGCCCCCTCCACCAAAGCCAACAAAAGGACGCCCGGGACATTTGTAAAGGGACTCCTTATGTGATATAATAGAGTTTAGACATCGCGGGGTAGAGCAGCTGGTAGCTCGTCGGGCTCATAACCCGAAGGTCAGGGGTTCAAATCCCCTCCCCGCAACCAAGTAAAGTGAAGCGCCTCAAGGAATTGGGGCGTTTTTTGTTTTCAGTTATTTTTGGAGGTGTAATATGAATGGACGAGTTAGAGAAAAAATCAAATCAAACCGAAGAAGCAAGTTGTTGAGTCCCAGGTGACGATGCTAGTCAGCATCATGTTGAAACCAACACGGAAAACTGCCAGGTCTGCAGTGGTAAATTGGAATACTATGACAGCAGTAAAGAACTTACTTGTTTTAGTTGTGGAAAAATCGAAAGCGCAAATATCAGTTGTCCAAGCGGCCATTATATTTGTGACAATTGTCATGGTAAAGGCTGAAACCATTATGGGATATACGGACAAAGCACCTATGCTGGGCTGTGAAAATGCTTGGATTGCTGCGGTCGCTTTAATGGCTGCTCTTAAAAATGAGGGCACAATCAAAATTACATATTACCAAATTAAAAAGCGCCTCAAGGGATGGCGCTTTTTATTTTTTATGCCTTAATTAAAATGCCGTATATATACCTTGAACAAAAAAGATGGCCTTTTGCACCTGTGATTTAAGGTGCCAAGGCCATCTTCGTTATATAACCAAAATTAATTGATTAACCTATATCTTCATTTCACCAAGCCGCTTAACCCTTTCGCTGATGGGAGGGTGGGTGCTGAATAGCTTGGCCATGGATGCGCCGGACAGCGGGTTCACAATAAATAGGTGTGATGCCGCCGGGTTCACCTGCATGGGCACCCGCTGTGCCGCATTTTCAAGCTTTACCAGCGCGTTGGCCAGGCCGCCGGTATTCCCTGCGATGCGGGCGCCGGTATCATCCGCCTGGAATTCCCGCGAACGTGAAATAGCCATTTGAATGAGCATGGCGGCGATTGGTGCGGTAATAGCCAGGAAAAGCGATCCGATAACACTGCCGCCTTCATCATCATCACCGCGTCCCATTCCTAAAATCGCCCCCCACTGGATAATGTTCGCGATCATGGTAATCGCCCCGGCAAAAGCGGCGGCAATGGTACCCAATAGGACGTCACGGTTTTTTATGTGGGCCAGTTCATGGGCCAGCACACCTTCCAGTTCGCTGCGGTTTAAGGTGCGCAAAAGACCCTCGGTTACAGCCACTGCCGCATGCTCTGGATTTCTTCCGGTGGCAAAGGCGTTGGGCTGAGCTGATGGAGTGACATAGAGACGGGGCATGGGCAGGCCCGCCCTGCTGGTCAGCCTCTGTACAACGCTGTATAATTCCGGCGCCTCTCCTTGTGAGACCGGCTGCGATCTGGTCATGCGGATGGCAATCTTGTCACTGAAATAGTAGCTGAAGAAATTCATCCCGAGAGATATCAGGAAGAATAACCCGGCGCCGGATCTGCCGCCTACCGCCCCGCCAATGAGAACCAGGATTACTGAGAGTATGCCCATTAAGAGCCAGATCCTAAAATTATTCATTTAAACAGCCTCCTTGTATAGAAAATTGTTTGCTTTACAACATGGTAACGACCAGTAATAAAAAGATACCGTAAAAAATCACGGGGTACATGAACAGGCTCGCTTTCAAATTCTTTTTCCTGGCGGTAAACATGTACATGGTCAAGCTTGAAAGCAGGGCCAGGACGGCGCTCAAAGCGGCTAACGGAGTAATCAACCAGGGAGTCAACGTGATGCCGATGGCCGGTATGATAGAGCCCTGGAAAACCATGGCGCCGGTGATATTCCCCAGAGCCAGGGTGTCTTTCCCCCCTTTGATCCAGATGACACTGTTGAATTTCTCCGGGAGTTCCGTGGCCACCGGTGTAATGATCAGGGACAGGAACAAGGCCGGAACCATCATCCAGGTGGCTATGGTATCTAGGGCGCCGATAAAAAAGTTGGCGCCGCCGGTGATTAAAACCAGGCTTATGACCAACTGCGCTATGATCATATAAAGGGGGGCCTCGGAGCTTTTTCTCCACAGGTAAAGCGGGGGCAGGTCCATTTCAGACAGCCCATCACCGTCCCCCAGGGTTTTATACACATAGTAGCCGTACCCCAAAACCAGGGCCACGGCTACGATAGCTTTGGCCGTATGGTTAGGCAAGAATGCCGCTGCTATGGCAATAGAGTAAAAGGAAATGAAATATTTCAAGTCCCTGATGAAAATCGATCGCTTGACGTCGACACAATTTGTGTCAGCTCCCCGGCAATAAAACATTTTAGATACTCCCACTACACCAAAAGCCAGCGTGCTCAACATAAACGGGGCGCCCAAAATAGCTCCGATGGCAACATCGTTGGCACTTTTTGAGTGGGTATACAAAATAGCGATTAGAGGCACCATCGTTTCAGGCAGTGCTGTCCCAACCGCCGCCAGGACACTGCCGACCGCGCCCTCGGAAAGATTCAGCCTTTTGCCCAGCCATTCCACCCCGTTGGTGAAAATTTTAGCGCCGGCAAGGATGGCCAGTAATCCCGCGGCCAGTACCAGAATACTCATTCCCATGCTCATCACTCCCACCACAATTTAAAAAATTAAAAAAGACCCACGCATTTCCAAGTCGAAAATACGAAGGTCTTGCCTACCGTTTCAGGTTACAAAAGCCGGGTATTGCTACCGTGATGACGGCCTCTGCTCCGGGCGAATGCCCGGTGGCTACTCCCCTTGTCCGTTTCAATTTCTAGGGAGTATTATTACAGTTATATTAGATTATGTCAAGTTTTTTTTGGGGTTTAGACGCTTCTGCAACAGCGGAATTGCCTTGACTTTGATTTAAAAAAAATCGAAAGTTGCCAATCCTGCTCAAAAGGTTGTCACGAGCAATCCTTAAACCAGTGAAAAAGGGTAAGCAAACTAAGAAAACCCAAGTTGACAAGGCAATTTAACCTGTGCTAAACTATACAACGAGGCTTAATCGCCTCCGCTAATATGCCGCTATAGCTCAGTAGGTAGAGCGCATCCTTGGTAAGGATGAGGTCATCGGTTCAATTCCGATTAGTGGCTCCAAATTTAGACGTAAGACGTCAGAAGTCAGAAGTCAGATTTGAGAAGGAAATCGTCAAAGACGATTTCTAACAATCAATCCGACGTCCGACCTTCGACGTCCGATAACCGATATGGCGGCGTAGCTCAGCTGGTTAGAGCACACGGTTCATACCCGTGGTGTCCGGGGTTCAAGTCCCTGCGCCGCTACCAGGAAGATTAAAACCGGTGGAATTCGCACCGGTTTTTCTATTATCAGGGATCTTATTTACTTCGCCCTGCCCTTTTCCCGGGCTATCCGCGCGAACTTATCCATACTGTTTTGGGGGGGATGGTGTAAAACCTGGCGCCGGGACATGTCCAGCGCTCCCGTGGGGCAGGCACAGGCGCATACTCCGCAGCCCAGGCAGATGTCTTCATTAACCACAGGCAGCTCTGTGCCGCCGGCGCCGTCTTGCATGGTGATGGCCAGGATCTGGCAGGCGTCTGAGCAGGCGCCACAGCCGCTGCAAACCTCTACTGTTAACCGCGGCATGAAATTGCTGGGGTGGGCCATGAATTTTCCCGACTCCCTGATTGAATGAAGCACAGTACAGCAGCAGCCGCAGCAGTGGCAGATAAAAGTAGGCCTATTGAGCACGTTGTCGCCCAGATGGACCAATCCGGCTTTTTCCGTTTGCTCCAGCACCCCGAGCAGCTCATCAATGGTGGCCGGTTTGCCTAACCCCCGGCGCACCAGCCATTCCGCCGTGTTTTTGCCCAGGGATGTGCACACGTCAAGCGGTGCGCCGCAGGCTTTGTTCAGGTGGCCGGCCTTGTGGCGGCACGAGCACATTGACAGCGCCCCGCCGCCGGACGAGCGAATTATGGCGGAAGCTCTTTCATAGCTCAGTACTTCCGTTTCAACAGCGGCAGGGATGATTCTTTCATAGACCAGGGCTTTAAACATCTTGGTGGCGCCCCCGGATAATTCTTCCCTTACTTCGTCATTCTGGAAGTACCTTTCGAAAAGTTCGGCCAGTTCCTTCATGTTTATATCGTCTCTTACCCGCATGAAAGTGTACTCAAAAAAGCCTATGACCATTGGGGCAAGTATGTACAGCACCTTATCCCGGCGGGGCAGGTCGATTACCAGTCCCTTTTCAGCCATGCCCTCTAAAATGTTTTTCAAGCCATCTTCCCCAATCCCGCTGCCCAGGGCAATTTTGTCCAGGGTCACCGGGGCTAAAGGGAAACTGCCTCCCACCAGAGCCTCACTCTCCGTATAAAGCCGGTGCAGTATTTCCATCAAAGTTTCATTTATCTTTACCCCTACCGGGTTTTTGCTCAGCCGGCCGGCCAGAGCCCGGTACACTACCTCTTTGGCGTTGTTTAAATGTCCCATAAATTAAACGCTCCTTTGCGGGTTGCTATAGTAAAGTAGAAGGGATTTTATATTCGCTTGCTAGTTTATCACAACTGTCAGACAGTTGGAAAGGGGACGGCCCGGCTGACTGATGTATTCACCGTTGTAATAGAGGCCGCACGAAGCGCCGCCATCAAGGTTCAGCGCATTTTTCAGGCCCAGGTTTCGGGTTAACTCCGCCAAACCCCAAACATCAGCGGAGTCGACCGTGCCCATAACCAGTATATTATCCCGGTCCACCCCGACAAAACTCCTGGGCGCCTCTATTTTAAGCTTGGACTCGTTCACATCGCCTACTGCAATCTCACCACCCAGCAAAAGCAGGGGGTAGTTGCCCATAGCTGACTTAAAATTAAGCAGGGGGTCTTCCTTATAGGTTATTTTGTAATCAACTTTCTTACCTATGGAAAACTGGTCTGCCCTTTCGCTGTTATTTTGTCCGTACCAGATTACATAACCATCCTGGGGTATGCGTACTGGTCCTGTTTCAATTCCGGTCACCACGCCGTTGCTGACCACCACGCAAGTCCTGCCGCTGGGAGTTACGCCATCTTTATAGGCGGGAGTGAAAACTACAATGGCGTCGTCAGAGTAAACATGGTTCAGGCCCCAGGCATACCACCAGTTGGGCCAGACCCATGAGCCTCCTGTGCCGCCTGTGATACCCGGTGTATATTTGCCGATAAACACCTGGTTTCCTTCATTAACGCCCAGTGTGGCGTCGCTGCCCAGGTGGAAGTAGCTGTAATTTGCTGCCAGGGTGCCGTGCGGCAGCAAATCATTCTGGTCGTAGGCGTTGAAATAAGTTCCATTAATTGCCGCTACTGCCCCTGACCGGCTCGCCATGGAAGATAGTTCCTCACTTTTGCCCACCCTGTCTTCAGCCAGCACAGGCTTGATCTCTACACGCGGGTTGCTCATATTTATGAAAATCAGGTTGGCGTGCAGAGCGCCATAACTGGTTTCCACGTCCCTCTGCTCGTATTTAATTTGCCACATGGGCCTGGGCGGCTCCGGCAGGTCGCCGGGCGGGCCTATCAGCACGGCCTGG
>JBAZQW010000098.1:0-7798 GCA_041645005.1 Desulfotomaculaceae bacterium
TGCGTTAAACCGGTCCCCGATCCCAAACACTATGATCAAATAACCATTGACCCTGAAACAAAACTGCTTGAGCGCCAAGGGGCGCCGATGGTAATTAACCCGGTTGACAAAAACGCCATTGAAGCCGCCCTGCAGTTAAAGGAGAGGTTTGGCGGGAAAGTTGTGCTGGTCAGCATGGCCCCGCCGGACGCCAGGGAGACACTGATAGAAGGGCTGGCCATGGGGCAGCCTGCCCATGGTTCTGGGTGTAGCCAGGGAGATAAACACACCTCACTACACTTCGCTGATGGGAGTAGTAGCCGCCCAGCATAAACCCTTCACATCCTGGGGACTGAGCGACCTGGGGCTTGACCCCGCCAGTGTTGGTTTGGCTGGATCGCCGACACAGCCCGGAGACCTGCATATGCCCAGCCACGGACGAAAATCTGAGATGCTTGAAGGGGAACCCGGCGATATTGCCGGAAAAATCATAGCAATCCTGCGCTCCGCAGGCGTGCTGGCCTAGGAAAGGGGAATTTAGCTTGAGTCAACAGCTCGGTGAAGTATGGATAGTGGCGGAACAAACCGGGGGCAGGCTTGCTGAAGTTTCCCTCGAACTATTGGGCAAAGCGCGGGAGCTCGCGGCTCATGGAGGAGGGTCACTCACCTCGGCCGTGCTCATGGGAAGCGGTATTGGGTTTTTGGCTGAAGAACTTATCGCCTGCGGCGCGGACCAAGTTTTTCTGGTTGACAACCCGCGGATGGAGCTTTACCAGAATGACACCTATGCCCTTGTTCTGGAAGATCTGATCAAAAAACACCGGCCTGAAATAGTGCTCTGCGGCGCCTCTTACCGCGGCAGCGAGCTTTCGGCCACAGTGGCGGCCAAACTGGAAACCGGTCTGGCGGCACACTGCGTTGACCTTTATATTAATGACCGGGGAGAGTTCACACAGGTAGTTCCCGCTTTCGGCGGGATGGTCCTCGGTGATATTCTTTGCCCCAAAGCACGCCCCCAGATAGCCAGCGTCAAACCCGGCATGTTTCAGAAACCGGAAAGAGACGCCGCCCGTACCGGTGAGGTGCTCAAAGAGACTGCGGCTGTATTGGATGATTACAAATCTCCCCTGAAGGCTGTACGCACTGTCCAGAGTCAGCCGCCGGAACTCCCGCTGGAAAAAGCCGGGACTGTGGTGGCAGGCGGTTGGGGAGTGGGCGCGGACGCCTGGCCTTTGCTTGACCGGATTGCCGGGGAACTGGCAGGCGCGGTCGGCTGCACCAGGCCCGCTCTGGACGAAGAGTGGGCCAAAGGTGAACACACCTTGATCGGAACGAGCGGGAAAACTGTACGTCCGAGGGCTTACATCGGATTTGGGATTTCAGGTTCCACCCACCACATTGTCGGCATGAAAGACAGTGGCGTGATTATCAACATCAACACAGACCCCAGCGCATCTATCTTCCAGGTGTCGGATTACGGAGTGGTTGCCGACGCCAAAAAATTTCTTCCGGTGCTGCTGGAGAAAATAAGGGAACACAAAGGGAAGTAAGCATATTGTTACCGCATACCTATGGCTTCGATGGGTCAAAAGGCAAACAGGCAAATGATTTCACTTACCCTTTATTTGTGGTAATATAGTAAATACCATGAAAAACTTAAACTATTACCTTAACCTAAAATATGATATTAAGCTGATTGGATTTACAGGAGTATGGGCAGCCGCAATTCCTGCCCTTCCCGACTGTATGGCTGAGGGTAAGACTCCGGACGAAGCTATGACTAAACTGGCAGAAGCGAAAAAAAGCTGGATAGAAACCCGCCTGAAGTCAGGCCAGACCGTACCGGAGCCTTAAAGAAAAAGACGCTTGGCCACTTTACTTTCTTGTGATTCTTTTTTCCATTAAAATATTATATCTCACACCCAGCTCTATCAGTTTTCTTTTGAGAAACTTCCGTTCCTTTTCATCGGTGCTTTCTTCTATCTTTTTTTTGAGAGTATCCATATCTTTATTTAAGCTGACTTCCACAGGGGCCAGCCCAGCGTTTTTAATAATTCTATAGGCCATGCGCAGTTCAGCTGGTAAAAAAGACATATTATCAAGCTCCAGGGGTTTGCCTTTCCCCGGCAGATTTTCAAGCTCACCATTTTCTATAGCTTCCCGTATCTTCATCTCAGCAATTTTAGCAAGAGCATTAAACATCTCTAATTCACCCAGCCTTTAATATTTTTGGGCGCCTTATGCTTTTATTGAAGAAATACTTTACCTTCATCGCCATCTACAACTACTTTTTGGCCCTCTTTAATGACTTTCATGACACCTGGCACATTCACCACGGCGGGGACACCGAACTCCCTGGCCACAATGGACCCGTGGGACAGGTATCCTCCTGTTTCCATAACCACGGCGCAGGCTTTTAAAAACAGCGGGGTCCAGCCCGGGTCGGTGGAAGGCGCTACCAGGACATCTCCCGGCTGCAGCCTGTTTCCTTCACCCGGATGTTTGATCAGTCGAGCGATGCCGGAAGCTTTCCCTGTAGCAGCCGCTACCCCTTGCAAGTAGTCACCGGAACTTAAGGCTACAGGCTCCGCAAAGATTGGCTCTTTCCCTAAGATAACGTCAGGTGGAGCAAGCGCCTCTTTTTCCCTTTGGCTTGCTTTTCGTGCTGCTACCAGGGTCCGCAGTCCATCACCATGCCAATCCCCATCCAGTATGGAAACCAAATCCGACCAGGAGCAATAGAAGATGTCACCCTGCTCCTCAATAATACCCCGCTGAGAAAAACGATAGCCCAACTCCAGAGCCATCAAACGATAAGGTTTCAAGGCTATAACCAGAACCGATTTGGTCATTTCCCGCACCGCTGCCCCTTCTTGCGCATCCTTGATCCCTTTTTGGATCTCCGCCAACTCATCAGGGGGTACTTTTTCTGTTACTTCCCGCCAGGCCCGGTCAAATTTCTCCTTTTGCCGTGCTTTCCATTGATCGGGATTTGCGGTTGCCATGGTACTCTTAATGATATCCATCAGAAATGAGGGGTCTTCCTTCCAGCGAGGGTTTATGATATCTAGCTCGTAAACCGCCCGGTGCCCGTACTCCTTAATAAACTCCCCGAATTCCTTTTTAAAAGGAGAACTATCCGGCAGATGCTCTTCCCATGAATGGGGGTCAAAATTGTTCCCGGTTAAATATTGAACGGCGGCTTTATCTCGACGGGCCAACTGGGCCAACTCCATCAGGCGGTAGCCGTGGTCGGCGCTGGTTATTCCCGATTCCCCCCCCACCATCAAGCCATTTAACACGATCATCATCCTGGGTCCTAAATATCCAGTCAATTTTCGCAGTAACAACATGATCGTCCAGGTGCCGACTCCGCTTAAAAAAGTGTATTTTTCGCTATAGGCCCTAATGGTTTGGCCCAGTTCATTGTATTTTTCAGTAAAGCTATGGTCGGGAGTCTGCTCAAACCCGGTACCAATCAAGGATTCAACGGAGCGGGCAACATCAGTAAAAGCAGCGGAGGCACCGGCAGCCGCCTCCATGATGAGAGATGCACCCTTCATCGCACGTTGTTGCCTTTCCAAGCCAATCTCACCCTTATAGGGATCGGTGTCTTCTATTTCAATCTCGGGCTGGTGCCCTCCCCAGAAGGGATTAAAATCCCTGGGCAACATTCCTGTGGAATCATAATAAGCCCACTGTAGAGCAGACATGTTGCAGTAGAACCTGCCCTTAAGAAAGCGGGAAAATTGAAAACCCTCCGGCATAGGATAGCCGGGTTCTGAAAAAGAAGTGTACTGAATGGTATCGATAATATTCTTCATTACCCGGCGATGCAAGGGACTGATGACCATAGGGACAGCATCCCGGTAGTTCCCGTTGGACCATATCTGGGTCTTGTTCTTTAAAGCTTCAAAGGTATAGCGAGGTAATACAGTCACCGGACGGGCCTGGAGCAATATGAAATCCTGCCCGTCAAAGGCCCATTCCACATCCTGGTGCTCTTCACATTCTCCCAGGGACTCAAAGACTCGCATCAGCAGCAAACCGAGTTTTTCGATGTTCTCATCTGACAGCACCTGCTGCGAGGCCATATTCTCGTACGATACAAAATGGGTCCCGCCGCTTGCGCAGGTCCTGGTCATCCCTTGCTTGGATCCGATTTTCTTTGTTATGAGACAAGGCAAGGCTCTATAGGCCGAGGCGTCCAGATAATAGGTATCGGGCTCTATGGCGCCGTTTACCACCGATTCTCCCAGACCAAAGTTGGCGTTAACTACGAACAGGTCCTCGCGGCCAGTTTGCGGATCGCAGGTAAAAGCCACCCCGGCTGCCTCGGCCTCCACCATCTCCATGATCACTACGGCCTGGCTCACTTCTGCGTCTATAACGTTCATTTTCCGCCGGTAAGCAACGGCCCGGGGTGTCCACAAGGAAGCGTAGCACCCTTTAATGGCGGAAAGCATATTGTCCGTGCCCCGGACATTTAAGAACGATTCGTGGATGCCGGCAAAAGACGCCTTGCCGGAGTCTTCAGCAGTGGCCGAAGACCGGACGGCCACCGACTTATCCAGTATGCCGATTTTTTTCAGGCTAGCTAAAAGCTCATCCCTAATATTTAAAGGAATATAGCCGGCCTTGATCTTTTCTCTAATGAGGAAAAGCTTTTGCTCTATGTACTTTTCTCCAATGTTACCGGTGGTTACACTTTTAGTGATTTCCCACGTATCTTCAAGCAGGTTGTTTTCTTCGATAAAACGCTGGTAAGCCCCGGCTCCAAGGACGCCTCCGGCGGGAATGTTGAATCCGTACCGCTCGAGCCTGCCCAGGTTCCACCCCTTTCCACCGGCTGACTCCACCCCGGCTTGAAAAGCCCCGGGCCAACTGAAAAAGAACTCTCTGTCACCCTTTTCCATGTGCACCCTCTCCCTGCAACAAATTTACTTTTTTATTACTCGTTATTACTCTCCCTGTTTTTGGCCCCGTTTAGAAAAAGATTCACAATCGTATCAATGCCTCATATATGGTAAAAATTATTTTATCAGGGCTCAAGCTCTTCCCTTTCAATTGCCCCATATATAAACAGGTCTACTATTTTTGCCATTTCTTTACGAAGTTCGAACCTTGATGGATCCTTCAACCAATTCAGGACAATAACTCCGCGGGAAATATTTAATTGCTCTACCATCAGTTTAACAGAAACATCCCGCCTGATTTCGCCGGCCTGCTGGCCCTGCCTGATAATCTCAGTCATAATGCTTTGAGTAGCTGTTTCGCCACTGCAGTCTCCAGGTCCCATAAACATGTTTTTTAGACGATAGCCCAGACATATACCCGTAATCTCCGGGTTGATTTCTACCCACTCATAGGCTTTATCGAGCGCGGCTATTAACCGTGTACTTGTGTCAGGCAAGTTTTGCAAATTATCAAAGGTCATTTTCGCCAGCCCTTTTGAGATGGCTTTAACATACTCATCAACAATAGCCTCTTTGACGGGAAAGTGATTATACAGGGTTTTCCTGGCGATGTCGGCTACTTCGGCAATCTGTTCCATGGTTGTGTTGTTAAACCCCTGGCGCTGGAATAAATCCATAGCAACTTCAATGATTTTCTGCCGCGTTTCCCTTTTCTTCCTCTCCATCCTGCCTTCGCCCGGCACATCCATTGGCTCCATTGCTGCACCTCCTATAAGTGTTAGGCATTGACTGAGTATGTATTGTTAAGGAACAAATTATACTACTATACACAATGTAAGATTATACAATGTATAATATATCCTATTGTTATTCTTCATCATAATTACTGATATGTCAATACCCACAATTTACTTTTTCCAATATAAAAAGGCAGCTGCAAGAGCTGCCTAAATGAGTCTAGCGGTTAAACCGTCCCAGCAACAGATAGATATAAGCCACATGGATCAGGAGGCCGGTGACGGTAAAAATGCCGAAAAGAGAGCCTCCCCCCATGTCGGCCAAAAACGACTTGGAGACCCAATACGGGGGCAGGATACCTGCTGTCAACTGCCAGGGAGACTCTATAAGATACCCGGGGAGCGGGGCCAAAAGGAAAATCCCAAACGCCTTGGACAATGCCAGTCCTTCAATAATACCTATTGTTAGTTCTTTTATTTAATATTCTTTTTGTTCTCGTTATTAACCTCTGTTTTACGTGCCGCCCGGCGTGGGATTAGTGGCATAATCTCTCTGCTGAAATCCAACAACTTTTTTCTGACGTTGGATGATTTTCCGTCGCTTATCAACAGAAAGGCCATGCCGGCAAAAACAGTCAATCCCAGGAGCCACCCCAGCGCCTTCCACACACCCCTGGATGCACCTGTAGATTTACCTGGAGCTTCCTGTGCTTTCGGAGCCGGAGAAGCAGAACTTATTCCCAGGGCTGTGGGCAGCGCCTCAGCAAACAGGTCAATGCCCCGCTCGGCTTCCTCCCTGGTGTTGGTGTAAGTACCTGCCTCGATAAGCAGAGCGGTGGGTGATAGGTCCTGGTTATAGTCACCCTTGCCTACAAAAATCTCTTTTACCACTTTAGGATGGACATTATTTACTGCAGTCAGCATCTGTTTGGCAAAATCCAGATTAGCCGACATGCGCGGGTTCTCCCGGCCCACTACAAGGCGGATACTGGCCACATCCTTACCACTGACTTTCTCTCTATAAAAATTGGGATCAGGGACACCGTCACGGTGTACGTCAAACATCGCCACCGGGTTGGTACTTAACAGTTTTGCGGCTGTCCTCCGCGAACGCACATAAGCGTTATTGTCGTGTGGGTCGTGCAGCGTCTGGTCGTGGTTTACCTCCATCCCAGCTTTTCTTAAACTCTCGGCCATGATCACGCCTACCTTGTAGATACTGCCTTTGAAGGATATTGATGCGATGCCGTCAGAAGGTATGTATGACTCGTCGCTGTGAGTGTGGTAAATAGCTAAGTTAGCCGGTGGCGCCGGCTCGTTTTCGGTTTTCTTCTTAATTACCGGAACTTCCTGAGATGCGTAGAACTCATTAAATTCTACTATTTGCGGGTCTATACCTAAAAACTGCGCTGAAGCCCGGTCACCCTGCACCTTGTCCAGTCGATAAATTTTCCCTTCGGAAGTGTAAATATCATCGCCTATATATACAGCCCTGGACATCATTGACAGTACGTTTTCCTGTTCGTCAATGATGGCGATATACCTGCCCGGCAGGTATTCGGGTGCTTCCTTCGGCTGTTTCTGAAAAAACCCGGTAGTTGATAGAACGGTAATTGAATTCCTTTTTACTACAGATATGTAACAGAGAGCAGAAAGAAAGAATATTACTGCCAGTGTTATGAATAACACTCCTTTATTTTTTTTCAACTTATCTATCCTTCCTCAGGCCTAAAAATAAATAAGCCGGGTTTTCCCGGTTGCATCCTTTTTATTAGATGCTTGGTAGTTGCACAAGTAATCCAATTAAGGGGTTGTGTCCACTATAAAGAATTTACTTTTGTTATACATATAATTATTATCTTAACTTTATAATTTCTTTATTCATTTCTTAAAAACAAGGCTTTGCGTACGCACGCATATGAAAAGATAAATTTGGTTGATCTTGGATATAAGGTGCAATGTTTATCCGATCTCCTTTTTTAGCGCATCAAAGGAAGCTTTAGCATACGGCGAGAACTCGTAAAAATTTACAATTATATAACCACATCATAGCTGAATTATCACCAGTGCCGTGAATAAGCAATAAAGGGTAATTTGCCCTGTTTCCTGAGATGATAATATGCGTTTTCCCATACATAGTTTCAATATCCAGTTCTTCTTTATCAA
>JBAZQW010000099.1:0-7767 GCA_041645005.1 Desulfotomaculaceae bacterium
TAAGAACAGGCGGGTTAAAGAAATCTTTATGATTGATATCGCTGTGCCGCGGGATATTGAAACTGAAGTGGGCAGCCTGGAGGGTATTACCCTTTATGATATAGACGATTTAAAGACGGTGGTTGATAAAAACCTGGCGGAGAGAAGAATGGCTGCCAACAAAGCTGAGAAGATTGTTGAAGAAGAACTTGATGAATTTATGAGATGGCATGGCATACAGTTTGTTGTGCCAACTATTTCCGCCTTCAAAAAATGGGGCGAAGAAATAAAGCAGAAGGAACTGCGCAGGGCGCTAAACCGCCTTGGCGAGCTATCCGAGCACGACCAGAAAGTCGTTTGTTCACTTGCCAATTCGATTGTAAACCAGATTCTTCATACACCTGTGACTCAACTTAAAAAATATGCCCTCACTGTGGAGGGCCATCTTTACACTGAGATTATGCAGAATTTATTTGATCTGGAAGTACCCGGTCAAAAACCTAAAAGGCTGACATTATGTGACATACAAGAAAATTCATTAAAAGTGGAAAAGTGTTAACAAAAAGTTTCGCATTCCATCGGGGACATTCCTCGTCGTTAAAGGAATACCAAAAATAGAGGTGTGTCCCCTTTCCGCTGATGAATAAATTCGCACCTTCATTAATGGGCAGTCCAGGACGTTATTTTCAGAACAGGTGACATTCATATAGAATTTCTAGGAGATATGGTTATGAAGCGGGAAATTATTGTAGGAACGAGAGAAAGCAGGCTTGCCATGTGGCAAGCCTGTTGGGTGGTTGAACGCCTGAGTGAAACCAACCCTGAATTCAGCTATCGTATCGCTGGTATACGCACTCAGGGAGACAACATCCTGGATGTGGCCCTGGCAAAAATAGGGGATAAAGGCCTTTTTACCAAAGAGTTGGAATATGCCTTGCTGCGCGGCGAGATCGATATGGCTGTGCACAGCATGAAAGACTTGCCCACAGAATTGCCGGAAGGGCTTTCTATCGGGGCCATATGCCAGAGGGAATTTCCAGGCGATGTGTTGATTTCCCGTGAAGGAAAGAAGCTATGGGATCTTCCCGAGGGGGCGGTAATAGGTACCAGCAGCCTGAGACGCTGCGCCCAACTCCTTCACTACCGCGGTGATTTTAAAACGATTGACCTGCGCGGCAATGTGCAAACCCGGCTCGGCAAGTTGGATGATGCAAAATTTGACGCTACGGTTCTCGCATACGCCGGGATACACCGTTTGGGTTTGGATGAAAGGATCAGTCAAATCATCCCCTTTGAGATTTGCCTGCCTGCTGTTGGGCAGGGTTCGGTTGGGATTGAAATACGCACCGGTGATAAAGATGTGCAGATACTGGTTAATAAGATCGACCACCTGGCATCACGTCAGGCTGTGAGCGCTGAAAGAGCATTCCTGAAAAGGCTGGAGGGCGGCTGCCAGGTACCTATAGGCGCCCTGGCTACGGTCAAAAATAATTGTTTGCGCCTGGACGGGGTTGTGGCGGCGCTTGACGGAAAACAGCTTGTTCGTTCCTACCTTGAGGGGGATGCCGGTGAGGCTTCAAAAATAGGCGATAGCCTGGCGGAAAGATTGGTCTGTTCAGGCGCAGGCGAAATATTGCGCAAAATGCGAGGGGAATAGTTACATGAATAAAAAAGGTGTGGTTTACCTGATAGGCGCGGGGCCCGGCGATCCAAAGCTGATTACGGTAAAAGGGCTTGAGTGTATTAAAAATTCGGATACGATCGTGTATGACCGCCTGGCCGGCGATCGCCTGCTCGCCTTTGCCAGACCGGGAACAGAACTTATTTATGTGGGTAAATCGCCTGACCGTCACACTTTAAAACAGGACGAAATAAATCAGCTGCTGGTTGAAAAAGCTTTCCAGGGGAAAACCATAGCCCGGCTTAAAGGGGGAGACCCTTTTGTTTTCGGGCGTGGTGGTGAGGAAGCTGAGGTGCTGTCAGAGGCAGGCATTCCCTTTGAGATAGTTCCAGGTGTCACATCGGCTATAGCCGCACCAGCTTATGCGGGCATCCCGGTAACGCACCGCGATTTTACATCAACCCTGGCCATCATAACAGGCAATGAAGACCCGTTGAAAGATGATTCCAGCATCCAGTGGGAGAAAATAGCCACGGGGGTGGGAACCCTGGTATTTCTTATGGGCATGTCCAACCTGCCCAAGATCACCAAGCGCCTGATAGAGAACGGCAGATCACCGCAGACGCCGGCGGCTTTGGTCAGGTGGGGCACCAGGACGGAACAGCAAACACTGACCGGTACGCTGGGGGATATAGGTGAAAAGGCTAACAGGGCAGGTTTCACTAATCCCGCGGTGATCATTGTGGGAGAGGTGGTTTCTCTGCGTGAAAAACTTGGCTGGTATGAGAAAAAGCCTCTTTTTGGCAAAAGGGTGCTGGTTACCCGCTCCCGCGAGCAGGCCAGTGCCTTGTCTGGAGCTATTGAGGACCTGGGTGGCGAGCCATTGGAGTTCCCAACCATAGGTGTGACCGTCCCGGAAGAATATAAGCTCCTGGATCAGGCCATAAATGAGCTGGCAGCCTTTAAGTGGGTCATCTTCACGAGTGTAAACGGTGTGGCTTATTTCTTTAATAGATTGCGCTGCCGCCACAAGGATATCCGTGAACTTGCGGGGGCCAGGATTTGCGCTATAGGCCCGAAAACCAGGGAGGCGCTGGAGAATTATGGCCTGCTTGTGGATTACGTGCCCGGAGAGTACCGCGCTGAAGAAATTATAGAGGGACTGCAGGGTAAAGTGAATGCCGGAGAAAGGGTTCTCCTGCCCCGTGCGGATATCGCCAGGAAAGTGCTATCGGAGGCTTTGACCGGAATGGGTGCTCTGGTGACTGATGTCACTGCTTACCGTACAATCATGGGCGGGGGCGACAGCGCTGAAATAATAAGAAAGCTTTTAAATGGGGAAATCCACGCGGTTACCTTTACAAGCTCCTCAACAGTACAAAATTTTGTTAAGATGCTTAAGTTCCCTGATCTTAAAACTTTGCTTGCGGGTGTAACAGTGGCCTGCATCGGACCGATTACCGCTGACACAGCCAGAGAACTTGGCCTAAAGGTGGATGTGGTAGCACGGGAATATACGATTGAAGGCCTGGTCGCGGCGATTCTGGAGTATTTTAGGCAGCCTCACCACGTGGCAGGCTGATAAGATTGGCTCACATGATAAAAGCGGGAAGCAGAGTCAAGCAGCAAAAGTATCTTGCGGGGGTGTGATAAATTGATCAGCGTTACTAAGCTTTTATGTGATAGCGAGAATTACGGGGACTCACTGCGTTACAGCCAGGGATCAAGAGGTCAGGTACACGGAGCGGTTGAAGGTCAAGGCCCGGTGGTGGTTTGGAACAGCACCCGCACCTGCAACCTCAAGTGTATTCACTGTTACTCAAGCTCAGAATCAAAAAAATATGAAGGCGAACTCAGCACAGAGGAAGCTTTGCGTTTTATAGAAAACCTGGCGGAATTCAAGGCGCCGGTACTTCTTTTTTCCGGTGGAGAACCACTTTTAAGAGGAGACCTCCTGACACTTGCGTCTTACGCCCGGAGTAAAGGCATCAGGCCAACCATCTCCACTAACGGTACCCTATTAACTCCTGAGCTGACCGCTTCTTTAAAAAACATAGGAGTAGGCTATATCGGGATCAGCCTGGATGGTATCGCGGAAAATAATGATCGTTTTCGCGGCCGCAGCGGAGCCTTTAAGGAAGCGCTGGAGGGAATCAGAAACTGCAAAGCGATCGACCAGCGGGTAGGCCTGCGCTTTACTATAAACAGGCATAATTACAAAGACATGGACGCCATATTTGACCTTGTTGAGCAAGAGAATATTCCCCGGGTTTGCTTTTATCACCTTGTTTATGCCGGAAGAGGCAGTAAAATGGTGGAGGAAGACATCACCTGCGGTGAAGCGCGTGCAGCTATGGACCTGATCGTGGAGCGTACCCTGGATTTTCACCGGCGGGGTCTGCCCAAGGAAATACTGACCGTCGATAACCACGCCGACGGTGTGTATATATATCTAAAAATGAAAAAAGATAACCCCGGGCAAGCCGCCAATATTTTGGAACTGCTGCGGTTAAACGGTGGAAACCGCACCGGGATAGCCATTGGTGCTGTTGACTGGTACGGAAATGTACACCCCGACCAGTTCACTCAAAACCACACCTTTGGCAATGTCAGGGAAAGAAAATTCGGTGATATTTGGACTGATATTTCCCAGCCGGTCCTGGCCGGGCTGAAAAACAGAAAGCCGCTTTTAAAAGGCCGCTGTGCACTGTGCAAGTGGCTTGATGTGTGCAACGGCAACTTTAGGGCCAGAGCGGAGGCGGTAACCGGTGATTTTTGGGAATCAGACCCTGCCTGTTACCTGACCGATGAGGAAATTGGTTTGAGCTAGACAACAAATAGACAGGATTAACAAGATTTAAAGAGGATTAACAGGATTAATATAATAAATAATGACTATAAAGTTTACTTAGGCTCAGTTACCAGTAGCTCAACATATTGTTCGTACGCATCCATCAAGGATCATGTATATATTGTGAAGCCGAGTTAACTTGATAGCCAAATATGATAAATTATTGATTTAGGATTTATAAGTTTACAAAGCAAATCAAAGATTTTAAAATAATGTATAAGTTTTTATAATTTATTTAAAGTTATTTTGAAATCCTGTTAATCCTATCAAATTCTTTTAATTATTTGGAGGGATGACAATTGTCTTTTCCGGTACAGCGCCCGAGACGCCTCAGGCACAATGAAAATATCCGGCGGATGGTACGCGAAACCAGGTTGTCGGTGGACAACCTGATCTATCCTGTATTTGTTGCGCACGGCAGCGGTTTCACCAGACCAGTGGAAGCGATGCCGGGCGTTTCTTGCTTTTCAATAGACAGGCTGCTGGAGCACCTGGAAGAGGTTGTGAAGCTTAATATACCTGGTGTGCTTCCTTTTGGCGTGCCTGCCTTTAAGGATGAAACCGGGTCTGGGGCTTATGATGATGAAGGGATTATTCAGGAGACACTGCGGGCTATCAAGCGGGTTTACCCCGATTTGCTGGTAATCACTGATCTTTGCCTCTGCGAATACACCAGTCATGGCCATTGCGGTGTGATCAAGGATGGTTATGTGTTAAATGATCCCACCCTGGAACTTCTGGCCAGGACCGCCGTTTCCCACGCCGCGGCCGGGGCGGATATAATAGCGCCTTCGGACATGATGGACGGCAGGGTGGGGGCAATTCGCGGCGCCCTTGATGAAAACGGTTATATAAATGTTCCCATTATGTCCTATTCCGCTAAATACGCTTCCGCCTTTTACGGCCCGTTCCGTGAAGCCGCGGGTTCCGCTCCCCAGTTCGGAGACAGGAAATCATATCAGATGGATCCGGCTAATTCTGATGAGGCACTTCGTGAGGTTTGGCTGGACATAGATGAAGGGGCCGATATCATAATGGTTAAGCCAGCCCTGGCTTATATGGATATCATCAGAAGGGTAAAGGACGAGTTTGGCTGCCCGTTGGCCGCTTATAACGTAAGCGGGGAGTACAGCATGGTAAAAGCTGCGGCCCAAAAAGGCTGGGTTGATGAACGAAGGATCGTTATGGAGTCTCTAACCGGAATCAAACGGGCCGGGGCGGACATAATCATCACCTACCACGCCCTGGATGCAGCCAGGTGGCTGAAAGAAGAAAAGTGAGACGTGGGAAATGAGACATGGGATTTGGGACGTGGGACGTGAGATTGAAAGATAGTCTCAGGGGTTAAAAGACCAAGAAGGAATGCAAGGATTTACCCACGTCCCACGTCCCAATTAGGAGCTGATAAATGTGATTATTTCCTGGAATACCACTAACGCCTGCAATATGTACTGCAAACATTGCTACCGTGACGCGGGGGCAAAGGCTGAGGAGGAACTGAGCACCGCGGAGGGCATGACCTTGATAGATCAGATCGCGGACGCCGGCTTTAAGATAATGATCTTCAGCGGCGGTGAACCGCTGATGCGTGACGATATCTTTACGCTGGTAAGCCATGCCAGGGCCAGAGATCTGCGGCCGGTCTTCGGAACAAACGGCACCCTCATTACGATAGATGTGGCGAGGCGCTTAAAAGACGCCGGAGCCATGGCTATGGGGATCAGCCTGGACAGCATTGACCCGGACAGGCATGACGAATTCAGGGCGTCTCCTGGTGCCTGGAGCGGCGCGGTAAAAGGAATGCGCGCCTGCAGTGAGGCGGGACTTCCTTTTCAAATTCATACCACGGTTATGGACTGGAATATGCCCGAAGTGGAAAAACTGACCGATTTTGCGGTGTCAGTAGGAGCTGTTGGGCACCATATCTTTTTCCTGGTGCCAACCGGACGCGCGGTTAACATAGAAGCTGAGTCGCTTAGGGCCGGACAGTATGAAGATCTGCTCCGGCGCATCATGAAAAAGCAATCTGAAACAAAAATAGAGCTGAAACCAACTTGTGCCCCCCAGTTTATGCGCATAGCCGCACAGATGGGAATTAAAACACGTTTTTCCAAAGGCTGTCTGGCAGGCCTGTCATACTGCATCATCAGCCCGAGAGGTATTGTGCAGCCCTGCGCTTATCTGAATATCCCGGCAGGCAATGTCCGGGAAAATTCTTTTGTTGATATATGGCGGGACGCTGAAATATTTAAAACCCTTCGCACAGAGGAATACAAGGGTGGCTGCGGGGACTGCAATTTTAAAAAAGTATGTGGCGGCTGCCGGGCTCGCGCCTATTTTTACCACGGTGACTATATGGCGGAAGAACCCTGGTGTCTGTACCACGGGAGAAAGGGTTACTAGATTTTATGAAACTGGACAGTCTTGACAGGAAGCTGCTGAATATAATCCAGGCGAACTTTCCCCTTGTTCCGGAGCCATACCAGGAAATAGGTGAAGCACTGGGTATCACCGAAGACGAGGTTATAGACCGGATAAGAATTATGTTGGACAACGGGTTAATCCGGCGGCTGGGAGGAATATTTGACTCCAGAAAATTGGGTTACCAGGGTGCTCTCTGCGCTGTCAAGGCCGACAGGGACAGCATCGATCAGGTTGCCGCGCTGATAAACTCTTTTCCCGGAGTCACACATAATTACCTGCGGGAACATGCCTATAACGTATGGTTCACGGTACTGGCCCAGTCCGAAGAAAAAATGGAGAATATCTTAAGTGAAATAAGAAAACACTCCGCCATTCAGGAAATAATTGTGCTTCCAGCAGAGAATGTTTTTAAGATCAGGGTAAATTTTGACCTTCAATGAGGTGTGTCCATGCTGACCGAACAGGACAAACAGATCATTCGTGAACTGCAAAACGGCTTGCCTCTGGTAAGCCGGCCGTTTATGGCAATGGCTGCAAAACTGAACATGACCGAGGAAGGGTTAATTGAGAGAATCAGGTATTTCATTGCCAATGGACAGATTAGACGCTTTGGTGCGGCAGTCCGCCACCAGGACCTGGGTTACCTGGCCAACGCCATGGTGGTCTGGGATGCTCCCAGCGAAAAAGCTGCGGAAATAGGAGTGATCATGGCTGGCTTTGAGGAAGTAACCCACTGCTACCAGCGGCCGCGTTATCCTGATTGGCCTTATAATCTTTTCACCATGGTGCATGGACGTTCCCGGGAAGAGTGCGTCCGGACAGCTGAAAAGATATCGCTGGCTACAGGTGTAAAAGAATATAGACTGCTATTCAGTACGGTCGAGCTAAAGAA
>JBAZQW010000100.1:0-7623 GCA_041645005.1 Desulfotomaculaceae bacterium
CCGCGTCACTGATCACCGTCAGTGTTCTTAAACCAAGCATGTCCATCTTCAAAAGGCCGAGTTCTTCCACTGTTCCCATAGCGAACTGGGTGGTCACCGGGCCGTCGGAAGCCTTGTACAAAGGCAGATAGTGCGTTAGCGGCTCTGGTGTGATCACTATGCCGGCGGCGTGGGTGGAAGCGTGCCTGGGCATCCCTTCCAGGGCCGCGGCAGTGTCGATTAGTTTTTTTATCTCTCCTTTTTGATCATACAGTTCCTTTAATTCCGGCGCGTCGCTTAAAGCTTTTTCTATAGTCATGTGCAGTTCGGCCGGCACGAGCTTGGCCACCCTGTCTACATCGCCGTAGGGCATGCTCAGCGCCCTGCCTACGTCCCTGATGGCAGCCCTGGCCGCCATGGTGCCGAAGGTAATGATCTGTGCCACGCGGTCGGCGCCGTACTTCTGCACCACATAGTCGATAATTTCTCCCCTGCGCTCATAACAAAAGTCGATGTCTATGTCTGGCATCGACACTCTTTCAGGATTCAAAAATCTTTCGAACAGCAGCCCGTATTTTAACGGGTCGATGTTGGTTATGCCCAGGCTGTAGGCCACCAGGCTGCCGGCTGCGGAACCGCGGCCGGGCCCCACCGGTATCCCTTTCTGTCTGGCAAAATGGATGAAGTCCCAGACGATCAGGAAATAGGCTGAGTAACCCATTTGTTTGATGACACCCAGTTCAAACTTCATCCGGTCCTTGATCTCGTTGCTCATCCCGCCGTATACCCTCTGGACGCCCTGGTAACAGAGTTCCTCCAGATAGGTGTCGGCATTGTATCCCTCGGGGACGGCATAATGGGGCAGATAGTACTTGCCAAATCTCATCTCCACATCGCAGCGGCCGGCAATTTCCAGGGTGTTTTGCAGCGCTGCGGGCAGTTCGCCGAAAAGCGTGCTCATCTCGGCGGGGCTTTTTAGATACAACTCTTCAGATTGAAACTTCATTCGTCCAGGATCATCAACACTCCTGCCGGTCTGAATAGCCAGCAGCACATCCTGGTTTGCAGCGTCCGTCCGCCGGACATAGTGGACGTCATTGGTTACAACCAGGGGGATGTTCATTGACTTGTGAATATTCAGCAGTTCCTTGTTGGCCTGCCGCTGCTCCGCTAAGCCGTGGTCCTGCAGTTCCAGGAAAAAGTTTTCAGGACCGAAGATATCCCGGTAGTTGCCGGCCGCCTGGCGGGCTTTCTCCATCTCCCCGTCAAGAATCCTGGCGGCAACCTCTCCGGCAATGCAGCCGCTTAAAGCAATTAAACCCTTGCTGTGCCTGGCCAGTGTTTCCTTGTCAACCCTGGGCTTGTAGTAAAAACCCCTGGTAAAACCCTGTGAAACAAGGTCCAGCAGGTTGCGGTAGCCTTCTTCGTTTTCCGCCAGTAAAACCAGGTGATTCAGGTTGTCATCAACCCTGGGGGTGCGGTCATCCATGGTGCGGGGCGCCACATAAACCTCACAGCCCAGGATTGGCCTGATCCCGGCATTTTTGCAAGTCTTGTAAAATTCAACCACGCCGTGCATGGCGCCGTGATCGGTAATGGCCATGGCAGGCATGCCCATTTCTACCGCGCGGGCTACAGCCTTTTTAATCCGGGCCGCGCCGTCTAAAAGGCTGTACTCCGAATGAAGGTGCAGGTGAACGAACAAATCATTATCACCTCCTTGTCCAGTTAATATTATATTAAATCAGCTGCTAAAACTGCTGTTCGACCCTAAACAAGGTCCGCCCACTCCCCACCTGTAATGGTCTCCATCTGACAAAAAATCCCCTCCCAATTCACTATTAAGGGGAATTATACATTATTCCCACCACGTACCACAAGATGTGAATAGTGAACGGCAGTGACACGCATGTTACCTCAATCCTGGGAAACCTTGCTGCCGGAGTGCCTCATAAAGCACCACTGCAGCAGAGTTGGCCAGGTTCAGTGACCTGGCCTCGCTGATCATCGGCACCCGGATCTGGTTTTCAGGGTAATTTTTCAGGATTTCCGGCGCCAGCCCCCTGGTTTCACTGCCGAAGATCAGGAAACCACCTGCTTTGTATGCCACTTCCGTGTAAAATCGCGGCGCTTTTGTTGTTGAAAGGTAAAACGGTCCACTTTGATGGCGGGATACAAAATCCCCAAAACTGTCATAGTACAGCACCTCTACCAGGTGCCAGTAATCCAGGCCGGCCCGTTTGAGGTACTTGTCCTCAGTGGAAAAGCCAAGAGGACCTATCAAATGCAGGGTTGTACCGGTAACAGCACAGGTCCGGGCTATATTGCCAGTATTGGCGGGTATCTCCGGCTCAACGAGTACTATATTCAGATGGCTCACTCCCTGTTGCCGGATAACGACAAAAATCCATTAAACAGCATTCCTTACACGCCGGTTTCCTGGCGGAACAGATTTTCCTGCCGTGGGCGATCAACCAGTGGTGCATGGACATCCTTTCCCATGGTTTTATGCAAGCTGCCAGATCTTCTTCGACTTTTCCGGGCTCCCGCGCCTCCGA
The DNA here is from genome assembly GCA_041645005.1 of Desulfotomaculaceae bacterium. Lineage (GTDB taxonomy): Bacteria > Bacillota > Desulfotomaculia > Desulfotomaculales > Pelotomaculaceae > Pelotomaculum_B. Next base: position 2,538 of record JBAZQW010000100.1, read on the forward strand.
AAGCCCCAGCCTGCGCGCCACACGGTAAACATGTGTATCAACAGGCAGCGCGTCACCACCGTAAGCTACTCCCAGAATCACACCCGCCGTTTTCCGCCCCACACCGGGCAGCGCCTCAAGCTCTTCCCGGCTTCGCGGTACAAAGCCCCCGTGTTTTTTTAAAATTTCCCGGGAGGCTTCAATAATATATTTGCTTTTATTGCGGTACAGCCCGCATCCTTTGATCTCTTCCGCCAATTCATCGAACGACAGCCTGGCAAAATCCTGCGGCGTGTTGTACTTCTTAAAAAGTCCGGCAGTGATCCGGTTTACCTGCTTATCAGTACATTGGGCTGATAAAATAGCCGCCACCAGCAGCTCGAACGTACTGTTAAAAACCAGGGCGGTACCGGCGTCAAGATAATGCCCGGCAAGTGTTTTTATAATAACATCTATTTCCTTAACTTTGCCACAGATATTGTTTTTAATCATATATTTTAAATTCCTGCATAATTTCTGCCTTATTAGTTATCATTTTCAACAGTCCCTTAGCTTTCTTCATTATTAAATTTTTTTCCCACAGATTGTTTTAATAAACTGTAAATAAAGCTTTTATTTCTGGGCAATAATAAAAAAAGCCTCGCAGATAGTCCAATTATACCACGAATTATCGGAACGTAATCTTCTCTTATTGTTAAAGGGGGACTTTCTTTATGTATGTTTTTTTTCTTATTATATTGTTAATACTGGCAGCTGCGGCGGGCATTTTTTTATGGCCTGCCAGACGCAGCGGCACCCCAAAATTTAAGGCCCTGCCACGGCCTTTTTTTGAGACCGAATCAGCCGGGGAACTGGGTATAAGTGTACCTGTTTCAACCAGGTCCGCTCCCATAACCCCGGAAATCCAACTGCCCCGAAGTTACGGGGTTGACCGTTTGGTTCTGATGGCTCGCGATCCGCACTGGCTGTATGCCTACTGGGAAATCACCGCCACCAAACAGGAAGATTTTACTGCTGGTTTCGGACCTGAAGCCTGGATTTCCACACACCCGGTCCTAAGAGTATATGACGTTACCGGCGTTGATTTTAATGGCAAAAACGCCAATAAGTATTTCGACTTTCACATAGATGAACATATTGATAACTGGCACATCGAAGTAGGGGAACCAGACCGGTCTTTCTGCGTGGATGTGGGCCGCATGTTTCCGGACGGCCGTTTTGTCACATTGTTGCGCTCAAACATTGTCACCACTCCCAGAGGTTCTCTGTCCGACCGCCTGGATGAGGAGTGGATGTGGATCGAGGGCCTTTACCGCTCTATTGGGAGAGTCCAATACGGTACCAGTTCACCCTTGATCATCGAAGAACTGGCCTTAAGAAAAGGAGAAATCCCCCTCGGCATCACTTCCCCCGGGCATTGGAACCCGCAGGCAAACGAGGCAAACGGGGACGGTTCTTGACTTGCCAAAAGGCAAATGGGGACGGTTCTTGCTTTGCCCGGTAAATATTGTTAATTGAAAGGAGCATTTTATGTCCAAAGGATACCTTTGTTTTGTGTTACACGCGCACCTGCCTTATGTACGGCACCCTGAACATGAAGACTTCCTTGAAGAAAAATGGCTCTATGAAGCCATTACGGAAACCTATATTCCACTAATTCAGGTTTTTGACCGCCTCTTGTCAGACAACGTCAATTTCAGGTTGACCATAACCCTATCACCGCCCTTAATTTCTATGCTTACCGACCCGCTTTTACAGGAACGCTACGTAAGGCACCTGGCGAAACTCATAGAGCTGGCGGAAAAAGAAGAAGGCCGCACCTACGGAAGCCCATTTCACGAAACGGCTCTAATGTACAAAGCGCGTTTCCAGCAGGCCATGTATGTTTTTTGTGACCAGTACGGTCGTAATCTTATTAATGCTTTTAAAAAATTTCAGGACTGCGGCAGGCTGGAAGTTATAACCTGCGCCTCAACCCATGGTTACCTGCCCTTGATGATGATTCACCCCGAAGCCGTCAATGCTCAAATAAAAGCGGCAGTGGATTTGCACACCCGCCATCTCGGCAGGCCCCCGCACGGTATCTGGCTGCCTGAATGCGCTTACGCGCCCGGCGTGGATGACATATTAAAAAGGAACGGGCTGAAATTCTTTTTCACTGACACGCACGGCATCCTATACGCTTCACACCGGCCGCGCTTTGGCATTTTGGCCCCAATCTATTGTCCTTCCGGTGTAGCCGCTTTCGGCAGAGACATGGAATCTTCCAAGCAAGTCTGGAGCAGTCAGGAAGGATACCCCGGCGACTATGAGTACAGGGAATTTTACCGCGACATAGGATATGACCTTGATTTAGAATATATAAAGCCCTATATCCATCCTGACGGAATAAGAATACACACCGGGCTTAAATATTATAAAATTACAGGCAAGGTTGACCTGAGTCAAAAAGAACCTTACAATCAGTGGCGTGCAGAAGAAAAAGCGGCTCAGCACGCGGGCAACTTTATGTTCAACCGGCAGCACCAGATCCTTCATCTGTCCAGTATGATGGACAGACCGCCAATTATTGTTGCTCCTTATGACGCCGAGCTTTTTGGGCACTGGTGGTTTGAGGGGCCCACCTGGCTGGAATACCTGATCCGTAAAATAGCCTGCGATCAGGATATCATTGAAATGGTAACGCCCAGTGATTACCTGCAACGGTTTTCCTGCAACCAGGTAGCAGTACCCTGCTCATCAAGTTGGGGCAACAAGGGATATCATGAGGTATGGCTGAGCGGGGCCAATGATTGGATTTACCGGCATCTGCACATGGCCTCCGGCCTGATGATTGCGCTGGCCAACAGCAGGCGCGGCGCCCGGGGTGTGCTTAGAAGAGCTTTGAACCAGGCGGCCCGTGAATTAATGCTGGCCCAAAGCAGTGACTGGGCTTTTATCATGAGCACAGGGACCATGGTGGAATACGCGGTAAGGAGAACTAAAACCCACATCAATAACTTTCTCGGCCTGCACGATCAAATACAGGGTAACAGAATTGATGAGGGTTGGCTGAAAGATCTGGAATGCCGCAATAACATTTTCCCAGAAATTGAATACAGCTGGTACCAGACTTCCGCCCCGGAAGCAAAAGCGGTTTAAACTGGCGTATACTATTTCAAATAAATGATACAACCTAAACCTTTTCCATGAGAAAAGGTTTTATTTTTTCCAAACTAAAGTTATACTTGCTGGTTATCTTATTTCTACCACGATTTACACCTTGAATCTTGGGTTGAACTCCAATATAGTCTTATATGAATCTTTTTTCTAACATGTTTTTTAACTAATTATTTTAAAAATTAAATGTTACTGCAAACAAATTCAAACAATAGAAAGGGATGCGTAAAAATGCGTAAAATTCTGCTTTTAGTTGTTGTTTCACTGCTGATGTCGGTAGTTTTTGCTTCCACCGCATGTGCCTACCAATCCAGGGAAGTTGTTTTCTATGGCAACGGGCAAAGCGGTTCTGTGAGTTATGGTGACCATGGTTACAGCTGGTACCACTCCGACACTTATGATGAAAATGATGGTCCGATACTGGGCAACTGGGGTTATTACCGTGATAACGAAGGAAATAAACACTATTATTACAAACAAAACAGCCGCCTTACTGGTTGGGGCGCTAACCTTAAGTGGGTGTCACCGGAACGGTGAATGGAATTACTATGTGGACGATAATGGTGTAAGTCATTATTTCTACCTTGACCCGGACCGGGAGTATGAAGTTAAAAGCTATAAGGACAAAAACGGCACTACCCAATATGCTTTCGTAAAAACAGGGTGGAAGTAAGCCAATTGCAAAGTGTAGTTCATTTCTGTGTGTCTTTAGGCGAGAAGCTAAAAAGGAAGCAAAAAGAACGTCCCTTTGCTTCCCCGCCTTCCCCCGCCTTTGCTTCCCCCGAATAAATTCGCACCTACAATTAATCTGATCACAAGCAACTGAGCAAGTGGCTCTAAGCCTTGATCAACAATCTCAGCTCTTCATCCCCGCTATTTCATTAATTTTTTCAATATACATATCCGTAAGTGACTCTGCTATTTCCATGGTGCTGCCTTCACTGAAAACCCGGCACAGGGGCTCTTCAGGGTCCGGCAGAACCAGTGCCCAGCCGTTTTGGTGGTAGATCTTCACACCATCCAGCATTTCAAACTGGCTAGCCGGGGGGTCCTGGATCAGGCGCCTGATTACCCTCCCTTTTGCTTCCCATGGAACCGGAACCTCCTGGCTGTCCATAAAGAAAAGCGGTATCTCTTCAACCAGACTTGAGAGTAAGCATTTGTTCCTGGCCGTATAATCCAAAATCCTGGCCAGGGCCGATAAGGCGTCAAAATGAAGAAAGAACTGAGAAATGCCTTCCAGACCAGCTTCCTGGGCCAGCACTTTATCTAAGAAATCCTGCAGGGCTGTCTTGGTCCGCACCACTTTACCCTGGTACCTTTCAGCCAGGGCCTCAATAACCATGGGAGCGGTAACCGGCACCACAACCGGCCCCTTTTGCCCCTTTAAGATGATCAGGGAAAGCAGGGCGGTGAGTAAATTATCTTGAATCACCCTACCTTTCTCATCAATTAACACCAAGCGGTCCGCGTTTGGGTCCAGCAGCACGCCCACGTCTGCGCCGCTCTCCACCACCGCTTTGGCCATGTCCGGCAGCATCTCCTGGCAGGCGTTCCAGCTGCGGTACCCACCGCTAAATTCCTTAGTGCCGTAGTTTTCCATAGACAGTCCTAATTTATCACAGAGCCTGGTGACAAACTTATCCAGGTTATTGTGATCATAGCAAAGCAATAGCTTGATTCCCGCGTTACGCAGGCTCCCATCGCTAATATTCTCACATACCGCCGCCATGTATTGTCCGGCAACCCCGGAAGCCTTTTCCGGGGCAAAAAGCCGGCCCGTTTCAGACCGGGGGAAATCCTCCCTGGTCAGCGCGTTTTCCACCTTGCGCTCCTGCCCCCTGGATATGTTGCCACCCCGGGAGTTGATGAAACCCATTACCAGCTTATCCGGAGATCCCGGTGACACCTTGACGTGCACTCCCGCCTTACAGTTCAGGGACCTAAC
>JBAZQW010000102.1:0-7595 GCA_041645005.1 Desulfotomaculaceae bacterium
CGTAAAACCACCGATGTTTTTAGTCTCTCCCTCTTCCTGAATAACCTGAAACCGCTTGGCGCTGTTATCGACAGCCTCAGGCTTATTTTGATCTGGCGCCTGACTTTTAGACTGCTGGGCACATCCCGTAGATAAAGATAGAATCAAAAGTATCACAGCGACAAACGTGAATTTTTTCATAACCTTCACCCGTGCCTTCCTTATACTTGTCAATAACTATTCAATATTTTCGACGGAGACATCACGCAATCCTTTGCTGTCTGCTCTAAAATGATCCGGGCTAAAAAAGGATTTTTATTGATATTTGACCAGATATGCCCCAAAAATATATAATGGTAATATTAATCAATAATCTTAACGGGGGTTTTTGGTTGGAACCAGTTATTGCCGCAAACGGCCTGGTTAAAAAATATAACGGCAAGGCAGCAGTAAAAGGTATAAATTTTAGTGTGGAACAGAGAGAATGCTTTGGGATCCTGGGGCCAAACGGCGCCGGAAAATCTTCGATAGCTAAAATGATTTATTGTTTTTCCCCGGTTACCCAGGGTGACCTCTTTGTACTGGGTATGAATGTCAGGGAAAAGCAAAGGAGTATTAAAGAAAGACTGGGTGTGGTTCCCCAGGAAAACAACCTCGACACCGATCTTACAGTACTTGAAAACCTGATTGTATATGGCAGCTTTTTTAAAATTCCCACCCGGACGGTTCAGGAAAAGTCCGAAGAAATGTTAGGCTTTTTTGAACTGCTGGATTATAGAAACGAAAAAGTTGACAAACTTTCGGGAGGCATGAAAAGGAGGCTTACCATAGCCAGGGCGCTGATCAATTCTCCGCAAATATTGATCCTGGACGAGCCAACCACCGGTCTTGACCCACAGGCCAGGCATCTGGTCTGGCAGAGATTAAGGCGGCTGAAAGAGCAGGGAGTTACCCTGCTTTTAACCACTCACTACATGGATGAGGCTGAGCATCTATGTGATCGCCTGGTAGTAATTGATGAAGGGGTGATATTGGAAGAAGGGCAGCCCAAAGAGCTTGTGCTTAAACATATCGGCAAAGAGGTTTTGGAAGTAGGGCGGGGCGCGGAAATAGTGGATGAAATCCTTAAGGTTGGCGGGACTGATATAAAAGGATTCAAAATAGTAGGTGATATGCTTTTTGTTTACCCGGAGGACGGTCAAACTCTTATTGACAGACTGCGGCCCATTTCAGACAGCTTTTCTCATCAAATGCTGCGTCACGCCAACTTAGAAGATGTGTTTTTGAAGCTTACCGGAAGGGGGTTGGTGGAATGAACGTGTACAGGCCCGACCTCTCACCCCTGATCTGGCAAGTTTTCAGGAGGCACTTGCTGGTATACAGCAGAACATGGAAGGTAAGTCTTTCATTTAATTTTTTTGAACCGCTTTTTTACCTGGCAGCCTTCGGGTTTGGCCTTGGCGCTTACGTTCAACCCATGGAAGGGGTTTCTTACGTAAAATACCTGGCGCCCGGACTTATCGCATCTTCAGCCATGTTTGCCACTGCTTACGAGTGTACCTACGGTATCTATATCAGGATGGAGTTTCAGAAAGCTTACCAGGCCATTATCGCCACTCCCGCCGGAGTTGATGATGTGGTAATGGGTGACATGCTTTTTGGCGCGTTTAAATCGGTCTTGTACGGTTTCGTTATCTTACTGGTAATCGCGGCAATAGGACTGGTTTCGTCACCCTGGGCTCTTTTGATTCCCCCGGTTCTGGCCCTGTCGGGCTTGCTGTTTGCGGCAGTTTCCGCCACCTGGACAGGCCTGGTCCCTAACATAGACAGTTTTAACTATTTCTTTTCATTAATAATGACACCTCTTTTTCTCCTTTCAGGTGTTTTTTTCCCACTGACCGATATGCCTGTGATAGTTCAAAAGATCGCCTGGATTAGCCCTCTTTATCACCTGGTTAATGTCACACGTGGCCTGGTCAGCGGCATGGTAGGCATTTATTTATTAGAAGACGTGGTTTGGCTTTTGATCACCGCGATTTTACTCATACCAATACCCATATTTTTGCTTCGCCGCCTGATTATAAAATAATACTACCCGGAGGTGTTTATCCTGGACAGAATAAAATCTGCTTATGAGATGGCCATGGAACGTTTTAAGCAAAGGAAAGAGATACCACAATGTGAAATTGACAGGATGGAACTTATTCCAGAGGGGCAGGCCCTGGCAGCAAAATATTTGAAAGAAAATGATTTTGATCTCTTATCTGAAGCAGGAAAGCATCCTGAGGACATGAGGAATTACATCATTGAAGGCGTCCAGGAAACCTTTCTGAGCAATATCCTGATGCCGGCCGACAAAGCTGCCCTTGAAGAAAACAAAAAGGCTATGGACGGGCTTCTTCTCATAAAAAGGAACAAAAATGGTTTAAAAGAGGCTTTCAGTCAGCTTGAAAACTTGTTTCAGTACTATGAGAGAACTATGGAACAGACCTTCGGCCAATTCAAAGAAAGATATGCCGCTAAAATGAACGCGTCTTTAAAGACTATGGAAAAAAGAATGGGTAAGAAAATCAAGGTGGATCCGGAAAAACAGCCGGGTTTCAGAGAAGAGTGGATGAGGGCTGTCAGCGGCATAAACGGCCAATATGAGCAGCTGCTGCGGGAACAAAAAGATAAGATCAGAGCTCTGCAATAATTGAAATTATTTTTCTCCGGGCTTTCTAGCGGGCACTGGCCTGAAAAAAAAAGTGCCCGGCTTTTTTTTGGCGCTGCTGCGCACTCCAGCCATAATGTAAAAGACGGCAGCCCCGGCTAAAGATAGGCCGGCTGAGCCCCAGAACATAAGACCAGTGTCTATGGCCATCAGATAACCATACAGGGGTGGTCCGAAGGCAACTCCAAAAAACCTTACGCTTCCATACAGGGAAGTAACCAGGCCGCGCTCCTCGCTGGTAGCCGCGCTGGTGATAAGGGTATTTAAACAGGGCAGTACCAGACCTGTCCCTATACCAACTACGGAAACTGCCGCAAAATAAATTATAGCGCCTTTTGACAGTGGTAAAAACGACAGTGCAGCCGCCATAATAACCAGACCAGTTATTACCAGTATCAGCATGATCTTTTTTTCCTTTTTTATTACAAAACCTGTTATAAAGGAAGTGGCACTCATAAATAAAACGGGAATAGCTAAAACCAGCCCCTTTGGCACACCGTCCAGTCCGTACTGCTGCTCCAGATATTCCGATAGATAAAACAGCATGCCAAAAAGAATCATCAACACAATCGCCCCGGCCAGGTAGGAGGAGAGGAGCAGCCCTTTCTGTTTCTTAAAAACCCTGGTAAAGGACTGCAAATATTGAGGTAATTTTTGGCTGGCTTTTCTAGCCGGCTCTTTAACCAGCAGCCACATTCCGGCAATTACCGGGATAACAATAAAAGGGAAAATAATAAATGCGGAATACCACGCGATCAGACCAATAGCTGAGCCTAAAACCGGGCTGACTACCTTGCCAAGACCGTTAGAGGCTTCAATGGTACCAAGCGAACGGCTGCGCTCCTCTCCCTTGAAAAGGTCGCCGCACAGGGCCATAGCTATAGGCGCCGTTCCCGCCGCGCCAATACCCTGAAGAACCCTGCCGGTCAGGATTAGAACATAAGCATACTGTTTTAAGAAAATAGAAGCAATAGCGGCGATAATACCTCCAGACCCGTAAATAATCAGTGCAGGTATGATCACCGCTTTTCTGCCGAACCGGTCAGATAAAAAGCCCGCCACAGGGATGATCATCCCTGCCGGCAGTGAAAACAAAGATATGATCAGACTGACCTGAACTGTACTGAGGTTCAGCGCGTTTTTAATATCGGGGAGAACAGGGATCAGCATGGAATTGCCAAGGACCATGATAAACGGTACACCCGCTAAAGCAGCCACAGAAAGCCAGAAGCCGCCCTGGGATTTTTGTGTGCTTGAGTTTTCCGCCAAACATAACCCTCCTGTAATTTTTATTTAAATTACCCTTGTTAGCAAAAAAATAAACTGTCTTACGCTGACAATTAATAAGAATCTTTTTTGGAAATAAGCAGGCATAAGGCCATGGTACTGTTCAATCAGTTAATAAAGGTATATATTATAATTAAAATGGTTGCATTAAGCCTTTAATTTTGATAAAATTTATATTTTGGCAGGGAGTGTTGATACATGGATAGGGAACTAGCGTTGGAGTTGGTAAGGGTAACTGAGGTAGCGGCGCTGGCGTCGGCGCAGTGGATGGGGCGCGGTCGTAAAAACGAAGCCGATGCGGCGGCTACGAACGCTATGCGTATGATGTTTGATTCAGTTACCATTAACGGCACGGTAGTGATAGGAGAAGGGGAAATGGATGAGGCGCCTATGCTTTACATAGGCGAAAAGTTAGGAAACGCAGCGACACCAGAGGTAGATGTGGCTGTAGACCCGCTTGAAGGTACAAACATACTTGCCAAGGGTCTTCCTAACGCCATGTCGGTTATAGCCATAGCTGATAGGGGCAATCTTCTGCACGCTCCGGATATGTATATGGAGAAACTTGCGGTAGGACCCAGGGCGGCCGGTCTGGTGAATCTGGACGCGCCAATTAGAGAAACCCTGGAAATCGTGGCTAAGGCCAACAATAAGAAAGTAAAAGAATGTGTTGTGATTATTTTGGAACGTCCCCGTCATAAAAAGTTAATAGAGGCGGTTCGCAGGACTGGGGCGAGGGTCAGGCTGATTGGTGATGGTGATGTGAGCTCAGCGATATCCACAGCCTTTGACGATACGGGGATTGATCTTTGCGTCGGTATTGGGGGTGCGCCCGAAGGGGTTATTGCCGCAGCGGCGCTAAAATGCCTGGGCGGTGAAATGCAGGCCCGCCTGGTGCCGGAAGATGAAAGTGAATACCAAAGATGCGTAAAAATGGGTATAACAGACCCACGGCGCATCTTGAAAATGGAAGACCTGGTAAAAGGAGACGACGCCATCTTTTCCGCCACCGGCGTTACAGATGGTGAACTTTTAAAGGGAGTCCGCATTTATGGCGGCGAAAGAGCTGAAACCCATTCTGTGGTAATGCGGGCCAAGACCGGTACAGTGCGTTTCATAAGGGCGATTCATAATATTGCTAAGAAAACATATCCGATACTAAATAATCTTTAACCAGTTCAAATTTCCGTTAAGAGCGGCAGGTGATCTATCTCTGCCGCTTTTAATTTATTAAAAGGGAAAAACTATAAATACCCTGAACACCTGGCGGGAGGGAAGGATCTTGGCTGATTTTTTCAGGTTTGAAAATATTCATTATCAATTAGGATCACCCGGTCGTCATATCAACGTTTCTGCCAGTCTGGCAGAAGGCGGTGTACTGCTGATAAAAGGGCCTTCCGGTGCGGGGAAAACAACCTTGTTGAGGATACTGGCACGGCTTCAAGAGTGCGACAGCGGACAGGTTTACTTTGAAGGTAGAAACTGGTTTTCAATGCCAGCCCAGTTATGGCGTTCAAGGATCAATTATAACTCCCAGAAACCAGCTATCTTTAGCGGCAGCGTACTGGATAACCTGCGCAAGCCTTTCGGGTTAAAAATCAAGAAGGAAGAATTCAACTTGACAGAAGCGGAAAAAGGTTTGCAGGCACTGTTGTTGAGCCAGGATATACTGGGACAGGAAGCGCGTACCCTATCCGGTGGTGAAGCGGCGAGAATCGCCCTATTGCGTTCAATTCTATCTAATCCGGACATTTTACTTCTTGACGAGCCAACCGCGTCCCTTGACGAAAAGTCAGGAAACGCGGCAAGTGATTATTTGATAAATTGGGTCAGGCAGAAACCAGGACGCGGTATAGTTATGGTATCACATAAACAAGACTTGAAAGAACTTATCGGAACAAAAGTTTTGGATATCGGGTTTCACCCGGAAGAGGTGAATTAGGTGGACAGCGGGGTTATTCCCATTTCCAATTTTCAACTCGGCTTAAGCGTTGTTTTAGTACTTATCGCGGGCCTGATTTCAGCTGCCTTGAAACTGGAACTGCTGAAGTCCCTGGTATGGGGAACAATAAGAACATTCGTTCAGCTAACCCTTATCGGTTATGCGCTCACTTTTATATTTACTGTAAACAATCTGGCGTTCATTATTATGATTGTAACCGTGATGTGTTTAGTCGCCTCGGGCACAGCCTCAAAGAGAACTCCCAACGCAGGCCGCTACCCGTTGCTCCTTGGCTTTGTCTCCCTTTGGGTCAGCACTTTTTTGGTGGGCACTATCGTGGTGGTACTTATTATCTCACCGCAGCCATGGTACTCCGCCAGAATAGTGATCCCAATCTTTGGAATGATCCTTGGGAATTCAATGAACGGTATTGCCCTTTCTCTTGACCGGCTTTTTTCCGAAGTGAAGTCAACAATATTGGAAATAGAGGCGCTTTTGAGCTTCGGCGCCACGCCCTGGGAAGCAGTCAGGGATTGTGTGAAAGAGGCTCTCCGGGCCGGTATGACACCAACCATAAATTCACTTATGGTGGTCGGACTGGTTAGCCTGCCTGGCATGATGACCGGTCAGATCCTTGGCGGGGCGGATCCGCAGCAGGCCGTTCGCTACCAGATTGTGGTGATGCTGATGATCGCAGCGGCAGTTGCCATAGGATGTTTACTATTAATTTTGATATCTTATAAAAAACTATTTACCAGGGAGGATGCAATCTCTCCAAATATATTTACTGTCACGAACAGTAAAAGATAAAAGAGGTTGCCTGCCGCACTTACATATGATAATTTAAGGGCAAGAGAGACAGTCAAAAGTCGCTTGACAGGAAGGAGTTTAAATGGATTATACTTTGATCAGCAACCACATTGTGTTCGACATTGACGAAATATTAGAAATGCTTGAAGAATATTTAGAAGAATACCTGCTGCTGGAAAGATATTTTGAGGACCAATTGGTTGAGTCCAGTATAATTTATCTGGAAGATATTGAAGTGGAATACGACCCGGGTGACTTTAGTAAATTTTTTAAACAGAAATACCTCAAAGAAGAAATTGAAGATGAAGAGTTTGCACAGCTCTTAAGGAATAATTTCGCAACTGGCCTTTTTATCAATGGTTCTTTGATGGAGATTGAAATTCAAAACGGACGTATCATTTGTCTTGTGGGCAACAGGGGAGAGCTTATTTTAAGAACAGGGCCAGAGAGCTACGTTTTCTCGCCTCTATTCAAACTATCTATCCAACCGGACAAGGCTGAAATATTGCTGAACGCGGTTATATCAGCTTTTAAGAAAAACCACGAAAACATTACCGGCGATAAATTAAATGCGGAGTCTTTTTCAATGATCTCAGGCGTATGCCTGATGGCTCTGGCTAAAATTAATGAACTACCGGCTAACAACTATGAGCTCAATCTATCGCACGATGAAATGCTGCTGTTCGGTCTGGCCTTAAATCTTGCCGGTGAAAACGGGGACAAAGAAACACAAATGGTAACCAGGCTTATTATGGAGCAGATTAAAATATACTTTCCAGAGATCGAACATATTTCACCGGAAAGTTTTGAATCGCCTCCCAGGATGGGGCAGATCCTTGACTTCAAAAAACCAGATAATGAAAG
>JBAZQW010000103.1:0-7562 GCA_041645005.1 Desulfotomaculaceae bacterium
CTCCCGCAGGAAGAAAAACAAGATCAAAGCAGTCGTGAAGATTCCCTCGATGATGGTCAGCAGCGTTCCATTTAACGAGTCAGTTATATACTCGGAAAAATCGCTGCTTAAAACTATCTCAAAATCCGGCGGCAGCGCTTTTTGTATATTAGGCAGTTCCTCCTTGATCACTTTGCCGACATCCACCGTGCTGGCATCGCTCTGCTTGAGAATATTCACCCCGATGGAAGGGGATCCGTTGAGGCGGCTGTACGACCGCACATCTTTGTAGGTATCCTCGACCGTGGCCACATCCCGCAGATAAATCGAGTTTCCGTTGCCCAACGGGATCTGAATATTCCTGATATCATCCGCCGACTTGTACTCACCCATGACTCGCACGTTGTACTCGGCCTCGGGCTGGTCCAACCGTCCGCTGGGCTGGTTGAGGTTTTCCACCCCCAGGCGGCTGGTGATGCTGTTGACCGATAGACCGTATCCTGCCAGGCGGGTTTTATCTATCTTTACATTAATCACCCGGTCCTGCCCGCCGGCCAGCGATACATCGGCCACGCCGGAAAGCTTTTGCAGGTGCTCCTTGACGATTTTATCCGTGTAATAGTAAGTCTCATGCAGCGGGCGCGGGCTTTTCACCGCCAGGGTCATAACCGGGAAGGCGTTTAAGTCGATCTTTGACACCACCGGGTCGCTGGCGTCGTCCGGCAGACTTCCCTTGATCGAATCAATCTTCTTTTGCACATCGAGCGCCGCCTGGTCGGCGTTGGCGGTCAAATCAAACTCCAGGACCACGAACCCTAAACCCTCGTTTGACTGCGAGGTTATATTTTTCACCTTGCTTATGGTAGACAGCGAAGATTCAATAGGCTTCAAAATCTGGGTCTCTATTTCCTCCGCTCCCGCCCCGGGATAGGTAGAGACAACGGTAACGACCGGAATATTCATCGCCGGGAAGAGGTCCACACCGATCATCCGGTAGCTGTAGATGCCCAGCACCACGAACATCATGATGATCACGCACATGCCCACCGGCCGCTTTACCGCAAATTCCGTTAAACCCATTAATGCTAGCCCCTTCCCTGCCCTTTAGTTCGCTATCTGCTACTACTGGCTCTTTTTTATTTCCTGACTACCTCTTTCTCATTTTGCTTTCCGGGCTGATAATGCCGTACATGACCACTTCGCGGAACTCTTCCAGAACCTGTTTAGGGCTTAAGTCATTGGCGTCGAGAGTGAATAATGCCTCCATACAGGTTTGCATGATGGTATCAAGAAGATCGAAATTTATATCCGGCCTGATATCTCCACTTGCTACTCCCTGTTCCATAAATTTCTTTTTATGTTGTGACAGAAAGTTCTGCATATCAATGATCTTTTTCCATTCATTCGGAAAATGTTTTTTGAGTTCAATGGCCAACAGCTCGTTCTTTGCCGGTTCCATACAGGCAAGCGCCGTCATTTTATCCGGCCAGGCGCCTTCCGCTGTTAGAATTCTAAGGACTCTCTCTTTTTCCGTATCGATAAAGCTTGTACAAACCGCGCTGATGATATCGTCTTTTCCTGCGAAATACTTATAGACTGTCTTACTGCTGATCCCCAGGTCTGAAGTAATATCTCCTATGGCAAATCTCCGGAACCCGTATTTTTGGATTTGCTCCATGGCCGAGTGTATAATTTTTTCTCTCATATTGGTAGCACCCCCATGGAAAATTATTTGTTTTCCATGTTTTCCATATTATCATTCACCCCCACAGAGGTCAAGATTAAATAACAATTCTTATAGCATATTTTAGCTTTCTTTATTGGATACAATTGACACATACAGCAAATGGGGTTTGTCAAATTTGAGAATATTTTATGGAGGGGTGCCCTTTAAAAAAACAAAAAAACCGCGATTGCGGTTTTTTTGTTTGCCAATTAAAGAAAGGGAGTAAATCTAACAGGCACGGGTTATATACCTGCCGATCCTTTCTGTATGATCTTCAACGAGGTGCATATGCCAACCACGGCTTTCCAAAAAAGCTGATGCTCTTTTGATGAGCTTCAAACTAATCGGCAGTTCGCTCATTATTGGCCATAAAACACGGATGGCAATGAGGTAGTCGCGCACGCGGACATCTTCCTTGCTGATCAAGTGCTTCATAAGTCTCATCTCCAGGGTGGCCACAAAATTAATTTTCTCGCGGTCATCCATGGTAAGTTTGTTTTTAGTCAACAATTGTGCTGCAGTCATTTTTAGATATAACCTCCTTATGTTTTCTCGTATAGTGCAGGTACTTAGAAGATGGCGCCTTTTGAAATAAAACATAAAAGCCCCCACAGTTACTCTGATCATAACCTTGAGGCTTAAAAAAGGTAACATACCTTTCCGGAAACGAATCTTTAATAACTACTTAAAACATGCTGAAAAAATAATGTGCGGCATTCGCCGCAGTGTAAAATACCTGTAGAAAACCGAAATGTCTTGATTAATTAAACCATGAATCTAACAATTTTGCAACTTTTTTAAATTTTCAGTTATTTATTGTCACAAAAACGCGCTAGCAAAATTAGATACTATTGCAATTAGTGCTATGATTAAAATATTACGTAGATTGCAATAAGGTCCTAAAATTATCCTTGACAAATTAATATATGTGTGTTATTATGAATGTTTATCGTTTGACACATTACTCAGAAATGTGATATATAATATATAGGCTAAAAATACTAGGAGTTTACCCGCATCTGGAGGTTAGCGTGAAAGCAGCTGATGGAGTAGAAATGCTGGAGATTTCAGCAATCGTTATTAAATACCGTTCATATAATCCTCTGTCACATGAATTTCCACATTATATACACCTTGTTTGACTGCCCAGGTTTTAACTTTTGGAAATGGGACATCCTTGTTCAGAGACTTATAGGTTATATATGGTTTTGTATCTTTTTTTAAGTCATAAAAAATATTAATTTCTTCAGCGGAAAATGTTTTAGTTGCAGCAGTTCCGTGGTCCTCAAAAGAAACAGCATATTTCTTTTTGTCTGTTTTTATCTCTAGAATATCCGCTTTTTTAGCAGGCACTTTAGATAAAGTCTTGGCAACAAATAAAGAGTACTCTTTTTTTGATTTTTTATAGCCTACCACACCAAAAACTATGACCGACAGGATCACTACACCAACAACGGAGATTAAATAGTACATTAGCATCCTCCCAGCGTTTTTATATTTACCTCCGTTGAATCAGGTCAATAATATTACTAAAGTCGTTTTTTTCAGCTAAAGTCAGCGCCGTGTCACCGGATTCTGTTTTAAGATCAATGTCCGCGCCTTTTTCCAGCAGTAGTTTTACCAGCTCTTCGCTGCCGGTTTCCGCCGCGGCCATCAGGGCGCTCCACCCCTCTTTGCTCCTGTCATTCACCCTGGCCCCATTGTCCAGCAAAGTTTTGACCACTTTCACATGGCCATTGAAGGACGCCCACAAAAGCGGCGTCTCCTGATCATCGTTCGCAGCATTGACGTCCGCGCCGCCTTTGATCATTTCAGCCAACCAGGCGACATCGCCAATCCTGGCAGCGTAGATCAAGTCGGCATTTTTCAAAGAACCGGCCTGGTGCAGCACCTGTAATAACTGGTGGTTTCCTTTCTGCTTGGCCAGATCGAGAGCGCTCCACCCTTTGCTGTTCTTAACCTGAACGACAGCCCCTTTTTCCAGCAAATACAGCGTCATGCCGATACTGTCTGCGTAAACAGCTGTCATGAGTGGAGTCAGGCCCTGCCCGTCACAGGCGTTGACATCAGCGCCGCTGTCTATCAGCAGCCTGGCGATCTGCTCATTATTAGCGTTTTGCAGAGCAGCCATCAAGACGGTAATCCCGCTATTGCCGCAGGCGTTCACATCCGCTCCGCAGTCCAGGAGCGCTTTAACCACCTCATCATGCCCGAAAAAGGCGGCATAAATCAACGGGCTCATGCCATTTTCGTCCCGCACGTTGACATCAAAGCTTTTTTCTTTAATCAGGTACCTGATCTTTTCCGGCGCATCCCCCTGGCTGGCCGCCTTTATTAATTTATTAACTGCCAATGACAATCCCCCTCTTCTCTGACTTATATTGACCCATGAATCATATCAACAAAACAGTCCCCGTCACACACCTAAATAATTCCTGCCATGTAAGTAATTACAACAAACACAAGGCGCCTGCGGTGTGATTCCATAGGCGCTTTTGTTGTTAATAAAAAGTAAAAACAGTAATCACCAGTAAAACTAAAAGGATAACCGGCCAGTATAAAAGCTTCGGGATCAGGTTGTCCCGGTTATGGATAAAACGCATATTAATTTCGGAACCAAATAAGAAGGAATTAATAATAATAAACAGTATCGCAAAATACATTGCAATGTAGAAATATTCCAGGTACAGCACTTCCCTGACGGGGAAACCTCCCCTGAGCTTTATGTGCGCCAGTAAAACTGAGAAGAACAAGGCGGAACAGGATGCTAGAACCGATGGCAATTTAAATTCGGCTATTTTGGATCTTTTCTCATTTTTAGTTATCATAAACAGAATGGAAAACAGTATGCAGGCAATGACGATCACTGGCAGTATGTCTGAAATAAACGCGTCTCTAAAGTCCCTCTTGAGCATTACTGTAAAATAAAGCTCCGGAAAGTCATTTTGACCGATATATTTATTGATACCAAAGTTGGTATTATAGTTGTGGTTTACATAACTGAAAAAGCTGCTTTCGACGTCAAAGCCGGACAAGACGATATCTTTCTCCACTCCTGGAAGCGTTTTCGGATTAATGAGGCGGTAAGCGCCGATATCCGGAACGAGGATGACGTTTTTATCAAAATCTTTATGCCACAGTCGCACCCATACATCTTTACGGTCGATCGGGTACTCCGAGTAACTGAAGTCCTGGCGCAAAGTGACATTAAAATTCCACCCTATAATCTCCGTATTTCCTTCCGTGCGGTGGTAGCTTTCACTGGCTTTGTCCTGGGATACGGCTTCCGGGAGAACGTAGCCGCGGGATATTTCCCTGGGAATATCGGCACTGTATTTCTGCCAGATATAACCTGTGAGTTTAACATCATTTGATTCCAGCATTTCAAGGGACTGGATATAAATTCCGGTGGGAATAAAAACCGGCATGGGTTCATGCCTTGTTTCAGCTATTTTGGTCTGATCTTGGATAAAATCGTCAACTGCTGACTTCTCCACCATTATTTTGTTTTCCACACTTTCATAGTAAGCAACTGATATGTACCAGATGGAACCAATCCCGGCTATAAGCACGAAGGAGAATAAAAACACGGTTTTCCAGAGATGATTATCTGTCCCTGTATAGGCGCGGCATAAAATGATAGAGAAAAACAAGGCAAATAATATTACTCCCAGAACAAGCCAGATCAGCTGATGCCTGAAAGAGTTAGCGTTGGAATATAACTCATCCATCAAAAAAACAGTCTCAACCGACCATCCGGTGGCAGGCACCGGTTCCACAAAAGCCCAGGAGGTCTGGCCGGTGACTTCATTTTTGTATTGTAAAAAATCATTCTTTCCGGATGTGGCTTTTTCTCCCAGAGTCTTCAACGCGCTAATGTTTAGTTCTTCCGCCAGGTCAAAAATTGTTTTTTGTCCCCTGTCATACTCTTCAACAGGGTGGTAAATGAAAGTCCCTTTTTTTGAAAGGATCATCCCGTAACCATTTTCCCCCAAATTAAGCGAGTCCATAGTGTCTTTAATAAAGTCCAGGGAATGATTAATATACACTATTCCGATCAAAGTTTTTTCATTGCTTCCCGGGTCTGTTTTGTAAAACGGAACGGTGTACTTGGCAACTATCTGGTTGCTGGCCTGGCTGTAATAGGGTTCAATCCAACCAGGCCCGTTGGCTGCCGCTAATTTATACCAGTCCGTTTCCGGGTAGTCGCGAAAATCTTCCTCTTGGACGATTTGCATCTGCCCGTCCGCTCTAACGCAATAAGGACCGTACAGGCGGACTTCCGGATCAAAGGCGTACGGAGCGAAAGCAACGCCCATACCGAAAATTTTAGGGTCTTCTTCCATTACCCGACTTAATTCACTCTTTATTTGCTCCTGTTTCAACTCCCCGGAACCCAGCTTGTTTGCCGTGTTTTGCGTTGCCTCCATCAGTATTTCTAATTCATGATCTATTTCATCGGCCGCCTTAACAGCTTCATACTGCACCTGTTTTTTTGTTGAGTTCACCAGCTCACTCTTACTATGTAAAAAGAAATAGCCTAAGCACAAAACAAGCAATAAAGCCGCCCCGGCAAGTATCAGCAATGCTTTCAGCATAGCTTTCTCCCGGATACCTTCCTTCACATTTGTTTTTTCCAGCCCAAGCTCCTGCCGCATTTACCACACCTCACCAAAAAAACTGCACAAACGACATTATTCTTTTAAAAATTTGAAAATTCCTCCTATGGATTCAAATTCATATGTCTCTGATTTGCAAAAAAGGGATGGGTACTTGTAGCTGATTCAATGTTTAGGTAAAATAAAGATTATCCTAAGTATAAGTAGTCAGTATGAAAACCGGCTGAAACTAACAAAAAGGGGATATATGTTGAATACAAATCAGGTTGATATTATCGCGATCATAGCAAAAGAAACCGGTATTCCACGGTATAAAGTGGAGCATACAGTCAATCTTTTAGCCGACAACACAATCCCTTTTATTGCCCGTTACCGTAAAGAGCAGACAGGCGAACTCGACGAAGAACAGCTCCGTAATATTGACGAGCTGAACAAGCACTACACCGGCCTCGAACAGCGAAAGGCAGAAATAATCCGCCTGATTGACGGGCAGGGCAAGCTTACCGGTGAACTTCAGGCCAAAATCATTGGTTGCACCAAACTCTCGAAATTGGAAGATTTATATTTGCCCTACAAACCCAAGCGCAAAACCAGGGCCAGCGTTGCCAGAGAAAATGGCCTCGAACCTCTATCCGCATACCTTTTGTCCTTCCCAAGGTCAGGAAGCCCGGAGGAAGAGGCTTTGGCCTATATCTCTGAATCAGTTCCTACAGTTGAAGAGGCCCTGCATGGAGCTATGGACATAGTTGCTGAGAATGTAGCCGAGGACGCCGACGTGCGCAGTTGGGCGCGCGAACAAACCCGGCGGACAGGGTGCCTGGTCACCAGCGGGCGCAACACGGCAGAAGACAAAACATACCGCAACTATTATGATTACAGAGAACCGGTAAGCAGAATAGTCCCGCACCGGGTGCTGGCCATTAACAGGGGTGAGAAAGAAGAAGTACTGAGTGTCTCCGTTGAGGTAGATGAAAGCCCTTTTCTTAAATGGATAAGCAGCAAATTCTTAAAAGATGGGACCACAACCACCGGGTATGTTGACAGGGCGATCAGGGACTCGTACAAGAGACTAATCGCTCCCTCCGTGGCACGGGATATCCGCAATGAATTGACTGAAAAGGCAGAAGCCCAGGCCATCAAGGTGTTTTCTAGAAACCTGCGCAGCTTGCTGCTCCAACCGCCGGTACGCGGCAAGGTTGTCCTGGGTATAGACCCGGCCTACCGTACGGGTTGCAAAT
>JBAZQW010000104.1:0-7484 GCA_041645005.1 Desulfotomaculaceae bacterium
CTCGATAAAACCCATATTCAGCATTTCGTCAGCCTCGTCTAAAACCACCATGCTGACCTGGTCCAGGCGGACGGTCTTGCGCCTCATGTGGTCCATCAGACGGCCAGGTGTCCCCACAATAATGTGGGGCCTGTTCTTAAGCGCCCTGATCTGACGTAGGATCTCCTGACCGCCGTAGATCGGCAGCGTACGGATCCCCTTAAACTGCCCAATTTTGTTAAGTTCCTCAGCTACCTGGATGGCCAGTTCACGGGTGGGGGTCAAGACCATCCCCTGGATGTGATCGCTGTTCACGTTAAAAAACTCAACCATCGGAATACCAAAAGCCGCTGTCTTACCGGTCCCGGTATGAGCCTGCCCAATCAGGTCTTTACCTTGCAGACCCAGTGGCACAGCCTGCTCTTGTATGGGTGTCGCTTCTTCAAAACCCATATTGTTGAGAGACCGGATCACCGGTTCGGTTAAGCCAAAATCATTGAATGTTGTCATTACTCTTTCTTCTCCTTTACGACTTGGAATGTTTATCTATATCATACCCATCTTGTTTCTTACCTTTACCTTCAGCCTTAAGAAAGCTCTAAAACAACTTATTTCCCATATAAAGAGTAAGGGGTAATCGCTATTCAAAGCGATAACCCCTTTAATGTCAAAGCTTTTGGTGGCAAAGAAAAATGGGCTTAAAGAAACAAGCTTTATTATACATGGTTTCCATATAATGTGCAACATTTATTTTTTTTGTAAGTCAGGAAACACGGGGATCATACCCGACAACAGACCAGATACCCGTCTCGTCCTGCCGGACGAGACGCTTCAGGTAGACCTGTTTAACCGGACCGCTGGCGACCTCCACCACTGCCTCGGCGCCGTTATTCGCTGCCAGTTTAAAGGATGAAGAGGGTATCTCTGGTTCGCCAATAATTCCTGCCGGCGATGCCTTTAAACCAACCAAAAAGGGTTATCGCATAAATAACGATAACCCCCTGACTTCACCATAGCCCCAATTCAACAATTCAACAACAGGCACGTTAACTGCTTGTTGCCAACCCCAGCTTAGAAATAACCGCCCTGATATTAAAATAATCCACCTCATCAGGCAGCGCTTCTTTAATTGATTTAAGCTTATCTTTCCCCAGTTCTTTAAATTTTTCAACTATCATCAGTTCATATTGCGGATTGATAAAGTCATTCCAGTCAATATCAAAGCCCTCCTGTCCACAGCGGATGATATGGTTCTGGATGGTGATGGTTTTCAAGTTCCTTAAACGGGCAATTTCTTTTATCGACCGTCCTTCTTTATGCATGTTATAAGTGACCACATGGCTTGCCGTTTGGTCCTCCCGCTTTTTCTCAGGCTGCGCGGTGTCAGGCTGGATTTGAGTTGTCTCCCCGGTATAATCACGCAGCACCTCTAAAAACAGGTGGCCGTAGTTTTTCAGCCTGGCCTCACCCACACCTTTGATAGCCAGCAGGGCGGCAGCATCCGCCGGCAGGCTTTCACACATTTCCCGCAGGGTGCTGTCGGGGAAAATGACATAAGGCGGCACCTGTTCTCTCTGCGCGATCTCCCGGCGCAGCTGGCGCAGCCGATCAAACAGCGACTGGTCGACAATTTCCTGTCGCTTTTTCGCCCGCACCTGATGAAAAACCCTTTGTTCTCCTTTCAACACCAGGGCCGCTCCGGGTAAAAGCCTGGCCACCGGGTACTGTCCTTCCGTCAGGCCGAGATACCCTTCGGCTATCAACACTTTTATCAAATGCTGGATTTCTTTTTCCGGATAATCACGCAGCAAGCCGTGAGAAGGCAGCTTATCAAAACCGTACTGCAGCACCTTTTTGTTTTTTGAGCCTTTCAGCACGCTGGCGATCATGGTACCTCCAAACTGCTCCCTCATCCGCCAGGCGCATGATAATATTTTTTGAGCCTCCACAGTTATATCAACCAGCTCACCATCGTTATTACAATTGCTGCAGTTGGCGCAGTTTTCCGGAGCATCCGCCTGTCCGAAATACTGCAGTATTTCGCCACGCAGGCACCTGGATGTATGGCAATAATCAACCATTAACTGGAGCTTCTTATATTCACTGTCCCTTCTTTCCGGAGAAGGTATGGAACTTTCAATTAAGAATCTTTGAATCTGGACATCCTGAGGGCTGAAAAGCAGGATGCATTCAGCGGGCTCGTCATCCCTCCCCGCACGCCCGGCCTCCTGGTAATACGCTTCCATGTTCTTGGGCATATGGTAGTGGATGACATAGCGCACATTGGACTTGTCTATACCCATCCCAAAAGCATTGGTGGCCACCATCACCCTGATGTCGTCGTAGATAAACCGCTCCTGGCTGAGGTCCCTTTCAGGCGCCGTCATACCCGCGTGGTATTTGCCGGCGGCAAATCCTTTTTGCTGCAAGTAGGCGTGGAGTTGGTCAACCTCTTTCCTGGTGGCCGCGTAGATTATGCCCGGCTTATCCCTGTTTTCAGTAAGGTAATGCCCTACAAAGTCTCTTTTGTTTTCACCATTAACCACAGCAAAAAACAGGTTGCCGCGGTCAAAACCGGTTATAAACACATTGGGCTTGTCCAGTGCCAGCTGGTTAACTATATCCCGGGTGACTTCGGTTGTGGCGGTAGCTGTGAACGCCGCCACTACCGGGCGCCGGTTCAGTTTTTTAACGAACGGGCTTATAGACAGGTAGGCAGGGCGAAAATCGTGCCCCCACTGGGAAACACAGTGCGCCTCATCTACAGCCAGTAAAGTGATTTCCAGCTCTTTTACCATGTCCGCAAACTGCTCGCTCTCCAGGCGTTCCGGCGCCACATAAATGATTTTGTACTTGCCCTGCCTGGCCTGTGCCAAAACAGCAGCCAGTTCCCGGTAATCCAGGGAACTGTTGATAAATGCAGCCGGTATCCCGAGGCTGCGCAGCGCGTCCACCTGGTCCTTCATCAGGGAAATCAGCGGCGAAATAACCAGCGTGGTACCGGATAGCAACGCGGGTATCTGATAACATATGGACTTCCCTCCCCCGGTGGGCATGATCCCGACAGTATCCCGGCCCTGCAAAATACTGCCGATGATTTGATCCTGGCCGGGCTTGAAGGAATGATAGCCAAAATGCTTTTTTAATAAATCTACCGCCTTCTGCAGCATATTAAGACCTCTTTTTTATTAGTTAGAAAAGCATTCTCTTCGTTATTCTACGAAAAAAAGACAAATCCTTCCATGGCGCAATGGTTTTATTCTCCAGCTATCTGCCGGTGTTAAAAGGGGCTGTCAGGTTGTAGACAAAGTCGTCCATGGTGTTGAAACCGCTTGGCTCCTCTACTTCGCGTCTAGTAAACTACCAACTCGCTTCGGGCGAAATTGGACCGCCTTCAACTCGCCGTCCTGGCTCGATGAAGGCTTGAGCGGACATCCTGTCCGCTCATCCAATTTTGCATCCTCAGCTTCGCTTAGTTTACTGACGACGCTCCGTAACGGAGCAGCTTGTTTCAACACCATGGATTTACGTTATTTAGATTTGTCGACAGTCTGACAGCCCTTATAAGGCTAATTTTTTGTTTCTGACTTGTTCGGCTAACTCAACAAAATCATTTTCTCCTAACAGGCGTAATTTTTTCAATAAAATATCTTCCCACTTCTTCCGGTCAGCTGCCAGGTCCCCGTGCTCTTCATTCATCATTTCACACAAGCTTTGCCTTAACCCGTCTTCCCCGGCTGAATCCACTTTTTCGATCACCTTGAGTACAACCAGGCGGACGTTTTTTATTCCCTTTCTTGCCGCACGCTTAGAAAGGGTTTCTAACTCCATTAAATTTATTTCTTTATATACTGAAGCCTTATCTATCTCAACACATGAACACCCCTGCGGGCTGTTGCTCCTCACATAACCACCATCGCATTTTAGAACATATAATTTCATTATCATTGCCCTCTCCGGTCCAATCTTAGTATCGGGGACATTCCTCCGACCACAAAGGAATGCCAATGAGAGAGGTGTGTCCCCATTCCTCTGTCTGGTACCATTTAACGATAAAAGTGTGCAACTAGAACCGTCCATTGTCACACTAATTAAATGACATGTTCAATAACCGGTCCAGTTTTTTCATCCCTTTTTCAGGCTTCTGATTTTGTTCCCTTACCCAATCCTTAAGCTTTTCAACTGCTTCACCCTCGCGAATAATTTCTTTTGCCTGGCGGTAGCCTTCCTGCAGGCTGGTACCCGCATTCATCAGATAAAATATGAATGCCGCATTAAGACAAACTATATCGGAACGTGCACCATCTTCCCGCCCGTTTAAAACAGCCAGCAAGCGCAGGGCCTCCTCTTCCCTGTTTCCGCAAGGGGCGAGCAAATGTTTTTGGGTTCGCCGTATGCCAATCTCTTCAGGAAAGAAAGAGTATTGGCTTATTTCACCATTTTCGTGCAGTTCAGCAACAAGGGTCTCGCCAAGTGTGGAAGCTTCATCTATACCCTGCCTGCCATCATCCGTTAATCCGTGGATCACAATAGCCCTCTCATAGCCTATCTCCCGCATAACCCGGGCAACAGGTTCCACCAGTTCTTTGGCATACACTCCGCGCACGCCATAGCGGGGGAAAGCTGGGTTGGCCAGGGAAGCGGCAATATTCAAAGTAGTCCCGAAGCAGATTTGTGAGAGTACCCGTCCTAAAGCCCGCGGGTGGATTTTTGAACTCATTCCGTTAAAAATCCCAATACCGGCTTTTTCGATACTCCTTTTCACAATTTCCGGCTCACACTCTACATCCACCCCTAATTCCTCCAAAATATCAACCGTACCACATGCGCTGGTGATCGCCCTGGCTCCATGTTTGGCCATTGGAATGCCGGCAGCGGCGGCAATAATCGAAGCGGCTGTACTGATATTAAAAGTCTTTACCGCGTCCATCCCCGTTCCGCAGTTTTCCACGATCGGGCCGGAAAGGTCAGGTATCACTTTGACGGTATCAAGTTCATAGATAGCTTCCCAACTGCCGGCAATTTCCTCGGCAGTTTCTCCTTTCGACGTAAGCGCAGCTAAAAAAGCACCCTGCTGCATTTCCGGCTGTTCATCAAGCAGGACCTGGCAAAACATTTCTTTTGCCTCTGCACGGAGCAAATCTTCCTTGTTAATCAGTTTAGTAATACAGGCCCCAAATTTCTTTGTATTTTCATTAATCACACCTGAGCACCCTCCTAATTTCCCGGCATTATTTGCATAAGCCTGGTCAATTCCTGACTATATTGTCATGACAATTTTTATTTCTTTCATGGCCGCAACGTTTTCCAGACCGGACAGCAGTTCATCCAGCCCTATGATCCGGGTGATCATATCCTTCACTTTAATTGCTCCCGAGGCCAACAAGGCCAGCGCGGTCCTGTTATGTTGGGCGGAACAGCCGTATGCGCCAAAGACGCTAAGCTCTTTATAATGGATCATATTTAAATCCGGAGACGGCGCCTTAGATTCCTGTACTAATCCGCTGAAAAAGCCGAACCGGCCCTTTTTAGCCAGCATGGTCAGTCCCTCATCGATATTTTTCGGACTCGGGCAGCAGGGTATAACCACATCGGCCCCTCTTCCACCGGTCATCTCCATAATCTTATTTACAGGGCTGGCGGTCAGGGCATTGACACGGTAATCGAAATCCCGGTTCTCGGCGGAAGCTAACCGCTCTTCATTAACCTCGACCAGGATTACCGGACCAGCGCCCCTGGCCCTGGCCAGCCTGGCATTTAAAATACCCAGCGGCCCCGCGCCGAAAATAACCACAACATCACCAAGCCCAACCCGGGCGGTTTCCTGCATATTTACACTGCATGCCAGCGGTTCTGTGAGGGCAGCTTCCTGCAACGACAGGTGAGCCGGAATTTTGTTTAAGACTCCGTGGTTGATCCCGTTAGCAGGAACCAGCACATACTCAGCAAATCCCCCGTCATAGTGAAATCCCATAATTTGAACAGAATCACACATCTGGTGCAGTCCACCAAGACAATAAAAACAACGTCCACAGGGGAGCCCCGGCGACACCTGCACCCGGTCTCCCGTTTTGAAATGTGCAACACCCGCGCCAGTCTCTGATACAGTGCCCGTTATCTCGTGCCCCAATATTCTGGGTAAACGCAGGTCCCGCTGCCCCTGGTTATATGCCTTCATATCAGTCCGGCACAGGCCGCAAGCTCCTACTTTGATCAGGACTTCTCCGTTTTTGCACTTTGGCGTTTCCACTTCCGTAATCTTCAAAGTTTTAATGCCTTCAAGCAGCGCCGCTTTCATCAATCCACTCCTTTCATAATAAAAACAAAAAAATCCACACCTAAACTGGCGTGAATTTTCCATCTTCCCACCTAAGCCACCTAAACACGAGGCGGCATAGCTTATCCCAGGCAGGTCTCCTGACTCAGGTTCATCGCCCCCATGCCCCTTCCCCCATTATAGAGTGGTCGACATCGGCTCACCTTCACAGTGGCGGGTCCGTCCGGGACTTGCACCCGGTTCCCTATTCTCCCTTTTTTTAAAGGCACCTGAAACAAATTTTAAATTGTCAATAAAAATTATATTGGCTGCCTTTCACCTTGTCAAGAGAGCCATTCCCGCCATGTCTCAGGGCAGTAGCCAACCGTAGCCTTCTGCCCGTTCCTCACCAGCGGGGTTTTAAGCAGCAGCGGACAGGACAGTAGCACCTCTTCCACATCGTGAACGATATATTTCAGGTTGCGTTTGGCATATTCTTTTCCCTCTTTGTCGATCAGGTTTTCCAGACCTACCACATGCTTGACCCTGTCCAGTTCACCTTTACTCAAACCGCGTACGGTCAAGTCGACAAAATGGCAAGGGATGGCGCGTTCCTTGAAATAGCGCTCCGCTTTCCTGGTATCCTGGCATCTTTTCAGCCCGAAGATCTGGATATTGTGCTGCTTTGTAATCACTCGATCACTTCCTGCACCCTGCCAATGATCCCGTTATCCAAACGGACTTTTATACCCCGGTTGTGGACGGCGCTTTTAGTAAGGATATCTTTTACCACACCCTCGGTTAACTGCCCTGTGCGCTGATGTTGTTTTTGGATGATTTTTACTTTTAAGCCTGGTCGGATATTTTTTCGCTCAGTTCCCTGCACGGCATTTTCCCTCTATAAATTTATTTTCTCAATAAAGTTTGCAACTTCGGCCCGAAACGCTTCAGGCCTGTTCAACATCAAGGTGTGTCCCCCGGCAGGGAAAAGCACAACTTTTGACATTGAGATTTGCCTGGCAATATTAGCAATACCGGCTTCAATATTAACAACCATATCATCTGCCAGGCTGCCTGTCAGTAAAACCGGGCATTCAATTTCTCCCAACCGGCCTTTATAAAAGCTCTCTCCTCTTTTGGCGTTATCCACGATCAGCATTGTGTCAAGCCTGATCACGTCCCGCCAGTCCTCCCCGTGGGCTTTTGCCCAGAAACGAATTTGACCTTCAGTCAAACGCTCTCGTCCATT
>JBAZQW010000105.1:0-7478 GCA_041645005.1 Desulfotomaculaceae bacterium
GTAGCCGCTGGCGCCGAAAAACTTGATCCCGTTGTCTTCCACCGGGTTGTGGGAAGCCGAGATCACCACTCCGGCGGCCGCGTGAAGCTCCCTGGTTAAATAGGCGATGCCGGGAGTCGGCATGACCCCGACCTTTAAAACATTTACGCCGGCTGAACAAATACCGGCGACCAGAGCGGCCTCCAGCATATCGCCGGAAATCCGCGTATCCCTGCCTATTACCACCCGGGTGTTGGAACAGTCGCGGGCGAGGATATGCGCTCCCGCCCGGCCGAGTTTAAACGCCAGATCCGGGGACAGGTCGCGGTTGGCCACCCCTCTTACCCCGTCAGTCCCAAACATAACCCCCATCAAAAAGAGCCCCTTCCGCCGAAAAAATACAACTAATTATAACTTTGCGGCAACCCGTTGTCAATTTCCCTAAAAATCATGGTTTTGGTTTGGTGGGGTCGCTATCGCCAGACGGCGTGGTGGTGTCACCTTTGCCAATTTCCACCACAACCTTAACCCGCCCTGGCTGAGCGCTAACCCCCTGCGGGACCGCGAGGCCCACCTCTTTGGTAATATTCTTGTCGGCGCCCTGAACATCCACGGGCTCGGTTTTAATACTGGTAATGGCGCCCAGCGCTTCAGCCGAACCGGAAAGCTGTACTGTCAAAGGCTCCGCGCTTTGGCGCTTCACAGAATATCCCGCCGCCGGGCTGCCGCTCACCTGGGGCGATACCGGCACGGTCTTGGTAGCCACAGCGCTGACTATCGGGACCGTTACGTGGACCACCGCCGGATTTAAGGTGACGTTCACACTCCCCACGCTCACCTGGAGGGTCTGCTCCACATCCTTCGCCGCCGCCTGGATATCAACCAACGCCGTGGCCTGGCTGATGCCGCTTATATCGCGGGAAGGACCCCTGGCCACAACCATGTTGGGCTGGTAGATCGGGGCCAGGGCGGTAAAGCCCTCGGCCGGCGCTCCCCTGAGGCTTACAGCCACAGTAATCTGCTTTTCAACCACGCGGTCGACTGACAGGCGCACTTCGTCGGGGATAACCTGAGCCACCCGCAGTCCCGTGGGAGTGCTCACCTGAACGGGCACGGTAAAGTCACCGGTCTTCCCCTCGGGAATGTTCACCACGGCCTTGAAATCCACAGGAACGAGGTTCGCCAGCTGGTTGCGGTTACCCTGAACCCTCACCTTGACGCTCTCCGGCATGCCTCCTATGATTACCAGGTTTTGGGCGAGCCCGGTGTCTTCCAGGCTTATATTCAAGACTTTTTCCCTGACCGGGTTCTGCTCATTGCTGACATACAGCCATAAAGCAAAGGCCAGCAGCAGGGAAAGCAGCAACAGGGAATTGTTGCGCCAGTTTAAACGAGCCAAACTACTCCCTCCCGTACCGGAATAAAGATAGCGAACTTGCCTGCTGGTTTCTTAAAAGCTCAGTAAGCCTTTTTTGCAAGCCTGCCTCGTCCAGATACCTGTTTAAGATGCCTTCAACCGCGATCGACACGGCGCCCGTTTCCTCGGAAACGATCACGGCCACGGCGTCGGAATGCTCGGTAATGCCTATACCGGCCCTGTGTCTGGTACCCAGGGCGCTGGAAATATGAGGGTTTTCACTCAGCGGCAGGAAACACGCCGCCGCGGCTACCCGGTCCCTCCGGATAATCACAGCCCCGTCGTGCAGCGGCGTCTTCTGCACGAAAATATTAATGAGGAATTCCGCTGATACAATGCCGTCTATCTTCACACCGGTATCTATGTATTCCTCCAGGCCGGCTTCCCGCGCTAAAACGATCAGCGCCCCCATCTTATTCTTGGACAGCACGGTAACTGACCGGGTGATTTCCGCGATAACCTTGGTCTCGTCGATCTCCTTCTGCACCAGGAGGTTGTGGCCCAAAAATTTGCCGCGCCCCAGCTTTTCCAGCGCCCTTCTCAGCTCAGGCTGAAAAACCACCGGCAGCGCCACTACCAGCGCGGTCATGGCCTTGCCCAGGAGCCAGTTGATGGTGTAGAGGTTGAAAAAGCTGGCAATCGCGGTAATCAACACCAAAACCGCGACCCCTTTAAGCAGCTGGACCGCCCGGGTGCCTTTGATCAAAATCATGATCCTGTACATTATAAAAGCAACCAGCAGGATGTCGATCACGTTGCTCAAGTTGAACTTCAGCACAGCTTTTAAATAGTCCAGGCTTGGGAGCCAGAACTGCTCCAAGGGGGAAACCTCCTTTATCTTCAAACAGCAATATTATGTCTCCATATATAGAAAAAACCCGCAGTACCCTATTTCGGTAGCGGAGAAGCCGTTTCCTGCAGGGAATCTTCAATTTTTCCGGAGGTTTTAGACAGTTGCTAAATCTGTTTTTATTCCGCCAAGAACCACAGAGGTTTCAATCTGGCGGTCGGAGATCGACCAGTAGATTCTCAGCAGCCGGTCCTTCTCTTCCGGGGTAACCAGCTTAAAACCATGCTTCTCATAAAAGCGGACCGCCCAAACAGCGTCCGCCCACGTGCCGATTAAAAGCGGACGGTTTGTTCGCTTGCGCAAGAAGGACAGCAGTTTGCCTCCGATACCCTGATTTCGCATGACTGTGCGCACATACGCGTGCCTGAGCAGGGTCACGTCTTTAACATCTTGCATGCCCATTACGCCAACCAGTTCGCCGCCATCTTCGTATCCCCAAAAAACGACTCCCTCATCGATTTCATGCCGAAGCTCATCTTCAGACATGTAAGGCTCGTGAAAGCAGTCCCCGGGGATAACCCCCTGGTAAGCGCTGGCAGCGTCATTGATAATCATGTGCATCCGTTTAAAATCGCTCCTGCCGCATTTACGGATCATTCCGTTCCCTCATCTTTTTTCTTGCTGAGATTTTCTCCTTTAAGCAGGCCGTAAGCGAGGCTGTCAGCCAGCGCCTGCCAGCTAGCCTCGATGATGTTTTCGGAAACACCCACCGTACCCCAGGTACTATGGCCGTCGCCGGTCTCAATGTGGACCCGCACCAGCGCGCCGGTGCCGTCCTTTTCGTCAAGCACCCGCACCTTGTAGTCAGTGAGGCGCATGGAACGGATGCACGGGTAAAAACTTTCCAGCGCCTTGCGCAGGGCGTTGTCCAGGGCGTTAACCGGACCGTTGCCTTCGGCCGCGGTGTGCACCACTTTCTCGCCGACTCTCATCTTAATAATAGCTTCTGAATAGGCCGGGTTGTCCTGCTTCACATCGATCATGAGGCGCAGCGTCTCCAGGGTAAAGGGCTCAACGTAACCATTGTAGGCTTTTTTCAAAAGCAGCTCAAAAGATCCTTCGGCGCCTTCGAACTGAAAGCCCTGGTTTTCCAGGTTTTTAATCTCTTCCAGGACACGCTTGCCCTCGGGGCTTTGCTTGTCGACCTGGAGGTTTAACTCTTTATATTTATATAACATGTTGGACATGCCGGACAACTCCGATACCAGCACCCTGCGGCGGTTACCCACCAGTTCCGGCGGCAGGTGTTCGTATGACCTGTAATCTTTCAGGAGAGCGCTGACATGTACCCCGCCCTTATGGGTAAAGGCATTCATGCCTACATACGGCTGGCGGGTGTCGGGATGCACGTTGGCCACCTCACTGACAAAACGGGAAAGCTCGGTCAGGTGGGCTAAATTTTCCCGTGGAATGGTTTCAAAGCCGCACTTCAGGGTCAGGTTGGGAATAACTGAACACAGATTGGCGTTGCCGCACCTTTCACCGTACCCGTTGACAGTGCCGTGCACCTGCACCGCCCCGGCCTGTACCGCTATAAGCGTGTTGGCCACAGCCAGGTCTCCATCATTGTGGGTGTGGATACCGAGCGGTGTGTTAAAGCGGCCGGCGGCCTGTTCCACGAACTCTTTTATTTCCATCGGCAGGCTGCCACCGTTGGTGTCACATAAAACAATGATTGACGCGCCGCCCTCTCGCGCCGCCTCAATGGTTTTCAGGGCGTATTCCGGGTTGGCCTTGCACCCGTCAAAGAAGTGCTCGGCATCGTAAAAAACCTCCAGCCCGCTTTTTTTTAAAAAGGCCACCGTATCCCTGATCATGGCCAGATTGCCTTCCAGGGTAGTGCCCAGGGCCTCGCGCACATGGAAATCCCAGGACTTGCCGAAGATGGTCGCCACCTGGACACCGGAATCAAGAATGGCGCGGATGCTCGGATCGTTTTCAGCCGCCAGAGAAGCCTTGCGGGTAGAACCGAAAGCAACCAGCTTGGCATTTTTAAGGGTGTGGCTCTGGATGGATCTGAAAAAGTCAAGATCCTTGGGGTTAGAACCGGGCCAACCGCCCTCAATATAGTGAAAGCCTATTTTGTCCAGGCTTAAGGCTATTTTGATTTTATCTTCACAGGAAAAGGAGATCCCTGCCGCCTGGGAACCATCGCGGAGGGTTGTATCGTAAATTTGCACTGATGACATCTGCTTACACCTCTTAGCTGGGGGCAAACGGGGACGGTTCTTGCCTTGCCCGGTAAATACTGGTAATTGGGAAGCAGGAGAACCGTCCCCATGCTTCCCACAATTTCTATATTTGTTCTATGATCCGGTCGGCCATCTGGATCGTGTTAACTGTCGGCATTCCTTCCTGGGCGATGTCGGCAGTGCGGTAGCCCTGGTTGAGCGTCGCAGCTACCGCCTTCTCTATACAGTCCGCTTCTTCAGACAGCTGCAGAGAAAACCGCAGGAGCATGGCGCCGGACAGGATGGAGGCAATGGGATTGGCCAGCTGCAGCCCGGCAATATCGGGCGCGGTACCGTGGGCAGGCTCGTATAGTCCGGTCTTACCACCCAGGCTGGCTGAAGCCAGCATGCCCAGGGAACCTGACAGTACTGAAGCCTGGTCACTCAGGATATCGCCGAACATGTTTTCCATAACCAGAACATCAAACTGCTTCGGGTTTTTAACCAGCTGCATAGCGCAGTTGTCAACATACATGTGTTCCAGGCGCACATCAGGGTAATCGCGGCTGACGCCGGCCATCACTTCCCGCCAGTAGCGGGAGCTTTCAAGAACATTGGCTTTATCAACAGAGGTCAGCTTGCCGCGGCGCTGCCGGGCCAGGTTGAAGGCCACGCGGGCAATCCGTTCTATCTCGGGGGTAGTGTATTCCAGCGTGTCAACCACGCGGGTACCGCCACCGGGCAGGGGTTCTCTGTATTTCTTCCCGAAGTACAGGCCCCCGGTCAGTTCACGCACAATCACCAGGTCCACACCGGACACCACCTCCGGCTTGAGAGTGGAAGCGTTTGCCAGGGCTGGAAATACTCTTACCGGCCTGAGGTTGGCATACAAACCCAGTTCCTTGCGCAGGGACAGGATCCCCCCAACCTCAGGGCGCAGGTGGACCGGCAGATTATCCCACCGCGGCCCCCCTACCGCTCCAAACAGGATAGCGTCACTGTCAAGGCATAAGGCCAGGGTTTCTTCAGGCAAAGGGGACCCCATCGCATCATAGGCGACTCCGCCAACCAGTCCGGCGGTAAAATTAAAAACCCGGTTAAACCGGTGCGCCACAGCCTCCAGTACCCTGACAGCCTGGGCGGTTATTTCCGGGCCGATCCCGTCGCCCGGCAAAACAGCAATTTTGTACATATCCAGCCCTTCCTCTATACAATTTATAGTCTCAATTCCCACGTCCCGCTTCTATCTTTTTGGCGACGTAGTTGATCAGGCCGCCCGCGGCGATGATCTGCTGCATAAAAGGAGGAACCGGGGCAAACCGGTAGGTTTTCCCGGTGGTAATATTATTGATAACGCCCCTGTCAACATCCACCATCACCTCATCACCCTCGCGGATGTCTTCGGCCGCTTCGGGCGACTCAAAGATAGGCAGGCCGATATTGAAGGCATTGCGGTAAAATATGCGGGCAAAGGTCCTGGCGATCACACAGGAAACGCCGGCGGCTTTAATGGCAATGGGAGCATGCTCCCTGGAGCTGCCGCAGCCAAAGTTTTTGCCGGCCACAAAAATATCGCCGGTTTTGAAACCGGAGGGAAAGGCGGGGTCGGCGTCCTCCATGCAGTGACTGGCCAGTTCCGCCGGGTCGGAGGTGTTGAGATAGCGGGCCGGTATAATAGCGTCGGTGTCAACATCCGAGCCGTATTTCCATACTCTGCCTTTTAATTCCATTTACAGCACCTCCCATGGTCCGGCAATCCGGCCAAGGATGGCCGAGGCGGCTGCTACCGCCGGGTTGGACAGGTAGACCTCGCTCTCCGGGTGTCCCATCCTGCCTACGAAATTGCGGTTGGTGGTGGCGATACAGCGCTCGCCTTTGGCCAGGATGCCCATGTGCCCGCCCAGGCAGGGCCCGCAGGTGGGAGTGCTCACAGCGGCGCCGGCCTTGATTAATATTTCAATTAACCCCTCGCGCAGGGCCTGGAGGTAGATCTCCTGGGTGCCGGGGAAGATAATCAGGCGCACATTTTTGTGTACCTTCCTATCCTTTAAGACTTTCGCCGCCTCTCTCAAATCTTCGATCCGCCCGTTGGTACAAGAGCCGATCACCGACTGGTCGATCTCCACTTGCCCCGCCTCGCTTACCGGCCGGCTGTTCTCCGGCAGGTGGGGGAAGGCCACCTGGGGCTCGATCAGTGAAGCGTCATAGTGGTAAACCCTGGCGTACCCGGCGTCCGGGTCACTCTGATAAAATTTAAAAGGGCGCTTGCAGCGGCCCTCCACATAAGCACGGGTAATCTCGTCAGGAGCGATAATGCCGTTCTTGCCACCGGCCTCCACAGCCATGTTGCACATGGAAAAGCGCCCGTCCATGGACAGCTTTTCAATGGCCGTGCCGGCAAATTCCATGGCCTGGTACAGCGCCCCATCCACTCCTATATCACCTATGACGTACAGGATCAGATCCTTGCCGCCCACCCAGGGCTTTAGCTCTCCATTAAACACGAATTTGAGCGACTCCGGCACCTTGAGCCAGGTTTCGCCCAGAGCCATGGCTGCCGCCAGGTCGGTGCTGCCCACGCCGGTGGAGAAAGCTCCCAGCGCGCCGTAGGTGCAGGTGTGTGAGTCGGCGCCGATAATCAGGTCGCCCGGTCCTACCAGTCCCTGCTCAGGCAGCAGGCAATGCTCTATACCTGAGACACCCACTTCAAAATAGTTGACCAGGTTGTGTTTCCTGGAAAACTCCCGCATTTGTTTGGCCTGCTCGGCAGATTTGATATCCTTGTTGGGAACAAAATGGTCCGGCACCATGGCTACCCGCTCCCGGTCAAAAACGCCGGGCGCGCCTATTTTTTCAAACTCATTGATGGCCACAGGCGCCGTTATATCGTTGCCCAGCACCAGGTCGACCCGTGCGTTGATCAACTCTCCGGGCTCCACCTTTTCCCTGCCGGTGTGAGCCGCAAGAATCTTTTCCGTGATGGTCATCGGCATCTTAAATCAACTCCTAGTTTAAATCGCAGTTTATTGTGCGGATTATTTGGGACGTGGGACATGGGAAA
>JBAZQW010000106.1:0-7451 GCA_041645005.1 Desulfotomaculaceae bacterium
ATCCGCTGATCATCGCCCTGGATGTCAACACCATGAGAGAAGCGGAATTGCTCGTTGACACGCTGGCGCCATACGCGGGCGGCTTCAAAGTAGGCATGCAGCTATATAACAGCGAAGGCCCGGAGGTGCTGCGCAGGCTCAGGGACAGGAAGGCGCCTGTTTTTGTTGATTTGAAATTCCATGATATTCCCAACACTGTAGCCGGGGCCAGCCGCGTTCTTACCAGGCTTGGCGCCGCTATTTTGAACGTGCATGCGGCGGGCGGTAAGGATATGATGCATGCCGCCGTGGACGCCGCGCGTGACGAGGCCGCCAGGGCAAATATTAAATCCCCTCTAATTGTGGCCGTGACCGTCCTGACCAGCATCAGTCAGGAGGTATTTAATAATCAGATCGGCCTGCCAGGTTCAATCGAGGAACATGTAGTTGCCTGGGCTTTGCTGGCTAAAGAGGCCGGGTTGGACGGGGTGGTGGCATCGCCACGGGAGATAGCCGCCATCAGGAAAAACTGCGGCCAGGATTTTATAATCATTACACCAGGTGTGCGCCCGGCTGGCGCGGCTGCAGACGATCAGAAGAGAACCATGACTCCCGGGGAGGCCATCGGGCTTGGCGCTACTTATTTGGTGGTGGGGAGGCCGGTTACCGCGGCGTCTGATCCGATTGCGGCGGCGAGGGATATACTGGAAGAGATCGGCTATTTGATGATTAATTGTGAAGGGGATTGAGTCTTGTTTATAAAATTACCAAGAGAACAAAAACTTGAAATTGTAGGCAAGATGCAACGTTATTTTAATACGGAATTTTCCGAAGAAATAGGTCAATTACCAACCGAAATTTTCCTGGATTTTATACTAAAAGAAATATCCCCTTATATCTATAACCAGGCCATTAAAGATGCCCGAAGCATCATTGAACAAAGAATGATGTTGCTGGAAGAAGATATATACGCGCTTGAAATACCTTTACCACTGTCAAAAAGAGAATGACTTCGGGTGTTATTCGAGGTAACATCATATGAAAATACAGTTCGCTGTTTTTTTTGGAGTGTTTTTTTTAATCTACGGAATTATAAATCTTTATATAGGCTGGCGCGGCTGGCAGGCCTTCGGCAGGCTGCTGACGCCCGGTTTTGGCGTATTATACTGGCTGCTTTTCTCCCTGCTGGCTTTGTCTTTCATCGCGGGCAGGTTTGGCGAGAAATATTTGCCGGCCGTGGCCGGTGATTTTTTAACTGTTGTTGGTTCATACTGGCTGGCGGCAATGGACTTTTTCTTTTTGTTTATATTGGCTATTGATATAATAAGACTGGTTGCCCGCTGGTCCGGCTTTTTACCGGCTGATATTACGCGCCTGCCCGCCCTGACAGGCTTGTTTGTCGTGTTATTGGTAACAGCGCTGGTTATTTACGGGTCGTGGAATTCAAGAAACCCGCGGCTTGTGCACTATGACCTGAATATTCCCAAAGCCGCGGGCGATATAAGCGAACTGCGTGTTGTAATGGTATCGGATATTCACCTGGGGAGAATCATTCATAACGGCAGACTGTTAAAGCTGGTGCAAAATGTCAACAACCTTAATCCCGACCTGATTCTATTGCCCGGTGACATTATTGATGAAAATATCGGCCCATTCGTGGAACAAAAAATGTCGGACAGCCTGCTTGGCTTGAATTCAAAGTATGGCGCCTTCGCGGTGTTTGGCAACCATGAATATATCGGGGGGCATCAGGAAGAAGCTTTCCGCCATTTGCATGAAGCCGGAATAACGGTGCTGCGCGACAGTTATCAAAAAATAGGTGAAAGTTTTTATCTGGTCGGGCGGGACGAGCGATCGCGTGAGCGCTATGGAGGAATGCCCCGGCGGGAACTTTCCGGCATCATGGAAGGAGTGGACCGCACCTTGCCGGTCTTGCTGATGAACCACCAGCCGGTTGACCTGGCGGAAGCACGGGTGCAGGGTGCCGACCTGCAGCTTTCTGGGCATACCCATAAAGGACAGTTATTCCCCTTTAATTTATTGACAAAAAAAATCTTTGAGACCGACTGGGGATACTTGCGCCAGGGAGATTTTCAGCTCATTGTTTCCAGTGGTTTTGGGACCTGGGGGCCGCCCATCAGAGTCGGTAATGTGCCGGAGATAGTAGAGATTGTCATTCACTTTAACACCCCACTGGCAAAGGAAGATAGTATTCCAGCGTCAGGTGTAAAAATCATGGGAAGGTTATAGCGTAAGAAATATTTTAAAAAGGAGTGCCCCAAATGCTGAGTAAAGAAGAAATCACATCTATCTTCCGGGAAACCGGGGCCATGCTCACCGGCCATTTCAAGCTTACTTCAGGCAGGCACAGCGACCGCTATTTTCAGTGCGCCCTGGTTTTGCAGCACCCTGTTCACACGGAAAAACTCTGCCGGGAACTGGCGTCAAAGTTTACCGGTGAAAATGTTGCCGCTGTAGCCGGACCGGCCACGGGAGGAATCATTGTGGCCTATGAGACAGCCAGGGCGTTGGGTGTGCGCGGCATTTTCACCGAGCGCGAAAACGGCGTTATGTCCCTGAGAAGGGGCTTTAAAATCAAGCCGGGTGAAAAAGTGCTGGTGGTTGAGGATGTAATTACCACCGGCGGATCGGTCAGGGATGTTATTGATTTAGTCCGCAGCCTGGGCGGTGAGGTGGTGGGCGCGGGAGTGCTTGTTGACAGAAGCGGCGGGACTGACCTGGGAGTTAGAAAGGAAGCGCTGTTAACAATTGAAGCGGTTTCCTATGACCCTGGGGACTGCCCGCTCTGCAGAGAAGGCCTCCCGGCGGTTAAACCGGGCAGCAGGGATATTTGATCAATTCCCGTTATCTATTTTGCATGAGGTGGTAAAAGCTGCTTTTTATTCATTTGGCTGCGTGGAGCTGAGCCTGTCCGTCAATTCTTCATCCGGCGACGCCATGATGGTCTTCTGGCGCTCGTAGATAACCAGGCCCGGCCTCGCGCCATTTGGTTTGTGAACATGTTTTTTCAAAGTGTAGTCCACCGGGACGGTTTTTGAATTTCTGGCCTTACTGAAAAATGCCGCCAGCCCCGCCGCTTCTGCCAGGGTTGCCGGGGGCGGCTCCTTTCCTTCCACCCGGATAATCACATGGGCGCCGGGAATGTCTTTGGCGTGCAGCCAGATATCATTTTCCCGCGCCATCTTCATAGTGAGATAGTCATTCTGCTTGTTGTTTTTACCGACAAGCAGCCGGAACCCGTCTGTGGATTGGAAGGCGAAAGGCTTTGGCACATGCTTTTCCTTTTTGGTTTTGGGCGTCCTTGGACCGGGTGACGGTTGTTTTAGATATTTCTGATCCAAAAGCTCCTGTTTTATCTCGGCCAGTTCAGACAGGTCGGCGGCCTGATCCAGGGCGGTCTTAATTCCGTCAAGATACTCCAGTTCTTCCAGCGCCTGTGCGTTTAGAGAATGCAAAGCCAGCCTGGTGTTTTTGGCTTTTTGATATTTTTTGAAATAGGCTTGCGCATTTTCTACCGGCGTGCGCTGCGGGTCCAGAGGGATAGTAACGGGAGGGTTTTGTTCTTCATGGTAATTTTCCAGGGTTGCTTCAACAAGACCTTGCTTCAGGCGGTAGAGATTGGCTGTGAGCAGCTCACCATAAAGCCCCAGTTTTTCCAAACCGGCGGTATCATCTATGCTGAACGCGTACAAATCCAGCTTTTTTTCCACCCTGGCAATTTCTTTGTTTAGAAGAGTCGCTAACGAATTCCTCTGGCGTGATAACCTCTCCAGACTTTCCTGTGCCGCAAAGTGTAAATCCAGCAGGAAGTTTATCTCACCGTGTTTTCTGTACTGTCCCATGTGGCTGAGTTCAACAGCGGCGAAATCCACAGGTTCTCCTTTTCTGCCCGATACCAGGCAGGGTTTTAATAGACCAGTGCCCGCCTGGCTGATTATTTTAGAGAACTCCTGCCAAATCAACCGGAGCTCGTAATCGCCGCAGTGGTTTAGCATGGTTTCCGGCGCGAGGCCGGTTCTATAAATAATTTCCCTGCAGGTAACTGTGCTTAAACCCTCAAAGCGCTTTTGCAGTAGGTTTGGCAGCGGTGTGTCCAGAGGAGAGTCCAGGCAGGCAAGGCGGAAACGATCTTCGTTCAGCTTTAGCGGATCCAGTTTTCCTTGAGTCGGTGGTGACAGGTACGGTCTGCCGGGTAATACTTCCCGGAACCTGCTCACAGCGTGGGAATACCTTTTAATCCCGTCAATGATTGTATTTGTTGATGGCTCAAAAAGAATGATATTGCTATGTTTGCCCATAATCTCGCAAACCAGGTGTTTCTCGGCCGGTTGTCCCAGTTCGTCACGCGAGTCTATTTTTATCACCAGTACTCTTTCCAGTCCTGGCTGGGCAAATCCAGCGATCCGCCCGCCCTCGAGGTGTTTGCGCAGAACCATGCAGAAAAGAGGGGGAGCGGTTGGATTCTCCCTGGATGTGGTGGTAAGGTGGGCACGGGCGTTGCGCGCGTCTGCCGAGAGAAACAGTCTTTGCCGCGCCCCGGGCTTGTGGACCAGCATAACCAGCTCCATTTTACCGGGCTGGTAGATCCTTTCAATCCGCCCTCCTAAAAGCTTTTCTTCAAGTTCCCTGCAAACCGCGTTAAGCACTAGGCCGTCAAAAGGCATGGTTTTCCTCCAATTATAAAAGTAATCTAAGGCTGAGAGGTATATAGCTCTTCACATTATATTACAAACCATGGTCCTATCAAATAGAAGCGAAGGAAATAACAGCCTGTCCATTACTTGGGGTAATTTTTTCCCCCCGCCCCGCATATGATTGGAATTATCAGGAAATTATTGAACAAGGGGTGACTGGTTATGTCCGGGCGCTGGTACTCCCTAACCCAGCAAGAGGTTGTAGAAAGATTAAGAACAGATTTAAAAAAAGGCCTGTCCGACAGGGAGGTCAAGGAAAGGGCTGCCAGGTTTGGTCCTAATGAGCTGCTCAAAACGCCCAAAACTCCTCTATGGGTGCTATTTCTGAACCAGTTCAAGGATTTTATGGTGCTCGTGCTCCTGGCGGCAACAGCCGTATCAGGCTTTCTGGGAGAATACGCAGACGCTGTTACGATCATGATCATAGTGGTAGTCAATGCTGTATTGGGTTTTGTCCAGGAATACCGCGCCGAGCGGTCTTTAGAGGCTCTTAAAAAATTAACCTCGCCCGAAGCCAGGGTAATCAGGAACGGACAGGAGCACAGGGTGCAGACGGCCGAACTGGTTCCCGGGGATATTGTTGTCCTGGAAGAGGGGGACAAGGTCCCGGCTGACCTGCGCCTGCTGAAAACTTCCAGCCTGGAGATAGAGGAATCTGCGCTTACCGGAGAGTCACTGCCGGTACCGAAGGATGTTACAGCTCTGGGGCAAAAAGACCTGGCTCTCGGCGATACTTTCAACATGGCCTATCTCGGCACAGTGGTTACCAGGGGTCGTGGGAGCGGTGTTGTTGTGCACACAGGTATGGCTACGGAAATGGGCCAGATCGCGGAGATGATTCAGGAAGTGGTCCAGGAAGTAACACCGCTGCAGCGCCGTTTGTCCCATTTGGGCAGGTGGCTGGTGTCCTTCTGTCTTTTAATCTGCGCCGTGGTGGTAGTAGTGGGCATATGGCGTGGTGAAGACGCCTATCAAATGTTTCTGGCCGGGGTCAGCCTGGCGGTGGCGGCCATACCGGAAGGACTGCCGGCTATTGTCACAGTGGCCCTGGCTATAGGCGTACAGCGGATGATCAAGCGCCACGCTATTATTCGCAAGCTTCCCGCTGTGGAAACTCTTGGCTGCGCCACGGTGATCTGTTCAGATAAAACCGGCACCCTGACCCAGAACGAAATGACCGTGCGCGAGTTGGTTTTAGGCGCCGATACTATTGAAGTAACCGGGGAAGGTTACGATCCTAAAGGCGAGTTTGCCGGTATGGTGGACAGGCACAGGGAACATTTCAGCTTGCTTATGAAGGCGGCGGCGCTCTGTAATAATTCGCTCCTTGAACGCGGCGGGATCAGCATTGGCGGGCTTTTCAGAGGGCTGGTCAAAGGCCGCCCGGCCAGGGAGTGGTCTGTGCTGGGTGACCCAACCGAGGGCGCGCTTCTGGTTATGGCTTGTAAAGCTGGGTTCTGGCGCGAAAAAATTGAATTGAAGGAGCCCAGGGAGGTTGAACTCCCCTTCAACTCCGAGCGGAAACGCATGACCGTGGTCTGCCGTCAGCCGGCCGGCTCATTGCTGGCTTACGTTAAGGGCGCGACGGATGTAATTCTGGACCTTTGCACCCACGTCTATAAAAAAGGGCTGGCTGTGCCTCTATCTAACCGGGAGAGGGAGGAGATCCTGGCCGCGAATGCCAGTCTGGCTGAGAAAGCGCTGCGGGTGCTGGCTTTTGCTTACCGGGAACTCCCGGCCGGAACCGGGGATTTTAAGGAAGAGCAGATCGAAAAACGTCTTATCTACCTCGGTATGGCAGGGATGATCGATCCCCCCCGGCCAGCGGCGGTAAAAGCGGTGCAAACATGCCGCAGGGGTGGGATAAAGGTAGTCATGATCACCGGTGACCACCAGCTTACAGCGCGGGCGATTGCCAGGGAAATGGGGATTCTCTCCGGAAAGGGTATGATTTTGACCGGTCATGACCTGGATGCCATGTCCGACCGGGAGTTTTTCGAACAGGTAGGCAGGGCTTCGGTTTTTGCCAGGGTCTCACCGAGGCATAAACTGAAAATTGTCAGGGCCTTAAAGCAGTCCGGGCATGTGGTGGCCATGACCGGCGACGGGGTGAACGACGCCCCGGCCGTCAAGGAAGCTGATATCGGTGTCTCTATGGGTATCACGGGGACAGACGTTACCAAGGAAGCCTCGGCCATGGTTCTCACCGACGACAACTTCAGCAGCATTGTGGCTGCGATAGAGGAAGGAAGGGGCATTTACGATAATATCCGGAAGTTTATTCGCTACCTTCTTTCATGTAACGCCGGGGAAGTGCTGACCATGCTTATCGCAGTGCTGGCCGGGCTGCCGCTGCCGCTGGTGCCAATACAGATCCTGTGGATGAATCTGGTCACCGACGGTCTTCCCGCCATGGCACTGGGAGTGGACCCCATTGACCGTGACATTATGGCCCGCCCGCCGCGCCATCCAAGGGAGAGTGTGTTTTCGCACGGCATGGCCTGGAGGATAGCCTCCAGCGGCATGGTAATCGGTGCCGGCACCCTTCTTTCTTTCTGGATCGGGTCAAGGCTGGGGGATATTGACCTGGCCCGGACCATGGCCTTTAATACCATCGTTTTCACTCAGTTGTTTTATGTGTTTACCTGCCGTTCGGAATTTCATACCATCCTGGAGGTGGGGCTTTTTACCAACCCCTTCCTGGTTGGGGCCGTGCTGATTTCGACCGCCCTTCAACTGGGGGTGGACTATCTGCCC
>JBAZQW010000107.1:0-7442 GCA_041645005.1 Desulfotomaculaceae bacterium
ATGGCTGAGCTGATGGCGCCTACCAGGAATGATACGGCGAGGGCGCCCCCCTGCACACGCGGATCCATCCTTGGTAAAACCAGGACCAGTAAAATTGCGATCACGATGGTAAAAGGAATTAATGTCTTATACTGACGGTTCAGGTACGCCATGGCGCCTTCCTGAATCGCCTCGGAAATCTCTTTCATTTTGGGCGTACCCATGGACTCTTTCAGAATGCTGGCAAAAGTCACAAGAGCAAAGAGCAGGGCTATAGCACCAACAATTGCGCCGATTGCGGCTAGTGTCATTGATTCTTGCACTGGCTTATTTCCTCCTCATCCAAAGAAACTTCTACTCTAAAATAACCAAAACTAGTGATGTCGCCGCGAACAAGACAGCGACCCCTATAGTGACCTTGCCCAAAAGCTCGTCCAGCCCTTTTTTCTTGCCAAACAGCGTTTCGGCGCCGCCGGAAATAACCCCGGAGAGGCCCGCGCTCCGGCCGGACTGTAGAACTACCGCGGCGATCAGGCCTATCGACAGAAGTACATGAAGTACGGTCAGTACAATTTTAGCAGCACCCACTTATTTCCCCCCTCTGACTGAAATACCAAATGACATTATATCATAATGTGAAAAAACTGTAAATCACAGGAGGTGCTTTAGATTGTAGAAAGTCTTTTTGCCCTTGTACAGGGACAAGCCCCCTAGTTCCTCCTCTATCCTGAGCAGTTGGTTGTATTTGGCCACACGGTCAGTGCGGCAGGGAGCGCCGGTCTTAATCTGGCCCGCGTTGACAGCCACCACCAGGTCGGCGATAATGGCGTCCTCGGTCTCCCCGGAACGGTGCGAAACAACAGCGGTGTATCCAGACTGCCTGGCCATTTCAATGGCGTCCAGCGTCTCAGTGATGGTGCCGATCTGGTTTAGCTTGATCAGGATCGAGTTAGCCACGCCGGTTTTGATGCCACGGGCCAGCCGCTCCGTGTTAGTGACAAAAATGTCGTCCCCCATGATCTGGATCATGCCGCCCAACCGCTCGGTGAGCTTTTGCCAGCCTTCCCAGTCGTCTTCAGCCAGGCCGTCTTCAATGGATATGATGGGGTACTTATCAACCAGCATGGCGTAGTAGTCCACCATTTCCCCGGCGGTGCGACTGATCCCCTCCGCCTCGAAAACATACTTGCCGTCTTTGTAAAACTCCGTGGCGGCGGGGTCTAAAGCCAGCATTATTTCATCGCCGGGGCTGTAGCCGGCTGCTGTGATGGCCTCGATAATTACCTCCAGGGCTTCCTCGTTGGATCCGAGCATGGGAGCGAAACCACCCTCATCACCCACGGCGGTGTTCAAGCCTTTCTTTTTAAGCACGTTTTTAAGCTTGTGGTAAACCTCCGCGCCCATCCTCAAAGCTTCGGCAAAGTCAGGGGCGCCTACCGGCATGATCATGAATTCCTGGATATCAACATTGTTGTCGGCATGCTTGCCGC
The DNA here is from genome assembly GCA_041645005.1 of Desulfotomaculaceae bacterium. Lineage (GTDB taxonomy): Bacteria > Bacillota > Desulfotomaculia > Desulfotomaculales > Pelotomaculaceae > Pelotomaculum_B. The sequence continues at coordinate 1,470 of JBAZQW010000107.1, forward strand.
CGTTTAAAATATTCATCATCGGCACCGGCAGCACCTTGCTGTTTGCTCCGCCGAGGTACTGATAAAGAGGGAGGCCCAGCGCCCCGGCCGCGGCCCTCGCCGCAGCCATGGACACGGCTAAAGTGGCGTTTGCGCCCAGTCTGCTCTTATTGGGCGTGCCGTCCAGTTCAATCATAGCCTGGTCAATGCCCAGCTGGTCGGTTGCGTCATAGCCTTCAATTTCAGGGGCGATAATGGTGTTGACGTTTTCAACCGCCTTTAACACACCCTTGCCATTGTAGCGCTCTTCGTCGTTATCTCTTAATTCCACCGCCTCATAGGCGCCGGTCGACGCCCCCGAGGGGACAGCCGCCCTTCCCATAGACCCGTCTTCCAGGTAAACCTCGACTTCGATAGTCGGGTTGCCGCGGGAATCCAGGATCTCACGGGCAATAATTTCATCAATAATGGTAGACACAGGTATCACTCCTTCTGCGATTTAAGGGATAGGCCGCACTTAAGGCTTATCCTTTACTTTTTATTTTCTGAGACAGGGGACAATTCACCATCGCATGTCGTAAGGCGTAAGACGCAGGGCGTAGGTATGAATGTAATTCTATCAGGTTATGAAGACCCGTTAGGAACGCAGAATATACCTACGGCTTACAGCCTACGACCTATGACTAAAATGGGGACGGTTCTCCTGTCTCACTTTTCCTTAATGATCAGGGTATCTCCCGTCATCTCCGCCGGTTTGGGTAGGCCCAGCAACTGCAGCATCGTCGGCGCTATATCTCTGAGGCTGCCGTCCCGCAATTGGACACCGGCAGTGTCACGCCTGATCAGGATAAAAGGTACCGGGTTGGTGGTATGGGCGGTGTGAGTATGTCCCTCTTTGTCCTTCATCTCGTCAGCGTTGCCGTGGTCCGCCGTAACCAGCACCGTGCCGTCCCGCTCCAGCACAGCCCCGGTCACTATCCCCAGACAGCTGTCTATGGTAGTCAGTGCTTTTATAGTCGCTTCCATGTCTCCTGTATGACCTACCATGTCAGGGTTGGCATAATTCATAATGATCACCCCATGCCGGCCAAACTCCAGCTGCTCCAGAAACTTTTCAGTGATTTCATTTGCGCTCATTTCCGGCTTCTGGTCATAGGTGGCCACTTTGGGCGACGGGATCAGGATCCTTTCCTCCAACGGGTTCGGCTCCTCTACTCCCCCATTAAAAAAAAACGTTACGTGAGCGTATTTTTCTGTTTCCGCCAGCCTTAGCTGACTGACTCCGTTTTTACTGAGAACCTCGCCCAGGGTGTTGTTTAATGACTGCGGTTTAAAAGCGACAGGCGCGTCAATATATTTATCGTAAAGGGTCATACAGGTGAAATTAACGCCGGGATAACCTTTCTTCCTATTAAAGCCGCTAAAGTTTTTGTCAACAAAAGCCCTGGTTATCTCCCTGGCGCGGTCAGGCCTGAAGTTAAAAAAAATAACAGAGTCACCGCTGCAAATATTACCAACGGCCATGCCGTCTTTATGTATGATCACCGTTGGCTGAATAAATTCGTCGGTTTCACTTCTTTCGTAGCCCCGGTCAACCGCCTCGGCCGCGGTTTCGGTATGATAGCCCTCGCCGCAAGTCATAGCGTTAAAGGCCCTCTCCACCCGGTCCCAGCGGCGGTCCCGGTCCATGGCAAAGTAGCGTCCCATTACGGTAGCCACCGCCCCAAAGCCGAGCTCGTTGAATTTTTTCTCCAGAGGCTGGGTATATTCCCTGGCGTTGGCAGGCGATACATCGCGTCCGTCCAGAAAAGCATGTACAAAAACTTTGCGCGTGCGCTCCTTTTCCGCCAGGTCCAGCAGGGCGTAAAGGTGGCTGATATGGCTGTGCACCCCGCCGTCAGACAGCAGGCCTATCAAATGCAGTGCCCCGCCGCTTTCCCTGGAGTGATTTATCGCTTCCAGCAAAACCTCGTTTTCAAAAAAGCTGCCTTCCTTGATCGCCCGGGTAATCCTGGTAAGTTCCTGGTAAACCACCCGGCCGGCGCCTATATTCAGGTGCCCTACCTCAGAGTTGCCCATTTGTCCTTCCGGCAGCCCCACCTCCTCACCCGAACAGGTAAGAAGGCTGTGCGGGTAATCAGCCATGATCTTTTTATAATTTGGTAAGTCAGCCCTGGTTATAGCGTTGCCTTCGAGCCGGGGGCCTACACCCCAGCCGTCAAGGATCAACAGAACCAGGGGCTTTCCTGCTGCTGTCAAAACCTTACCTCCGTTTTGAGTCGTGGGTTATGGGACGTGAGACGTGGGTATATCCTGCATTCCTATCTGGTACAGTTGTGCGAATAAAATTCGCACCAGGCAGACAAGGGCAGGCAGACAAGGGGACGGTTCTACTGTCTCACTACTGTCTCATTTTACTCCCCACTTGAGACAAGAGAACCGTCCCCTTGTCTCACCTTGTCTCACTCCGTCCCATTTCTCACGTCCCATGTCCCTTTAATGATTCCCACGAAACTTGCGGCTTCCAGGCTGGCGCCGCCTACAAGGGCGCCGTCGATATCCGGTTTAGCCATCAGCCCCGCGGCATTTTCCGGCTTAACACTGCCGCCGTACTGGATGCGCACCCTCCCGGCGGCGCCAGGACCGTATAATTCTTTAACGATACTCCGGATAAAGCTGATCACCTGCTGGGCATCCTCGTCAGAGGCGGTTTTACCCGTGCCGATAGCCCAAACCGGCTCATAAGCTATTACCATACCGGCCACCTGCTCCTGAGTGAGAGCAGCGAGCCCCGCCTCGGTCTGGGTCCGCACAACTTTTTCGGTAATACCGGCTTCCCTTTCAGCGAGTGTTTCACCCACACACATTATTGGGGTAAGTCCCTGCGTTAAAACGGCCTTAACCTTGCGGTTGACTTTCTCATCGGTCTCGCCAAAGTACTGCCTTCGCTCAGAATGGCCTATTACTACATAACGGCAGCCCGCATCCCTCAGCATGACCGGGGAAACTTCCCCCGTATAGGCGCCCCTGTCCTCCCAGTACACATTCTGGGCGCCAACCGCTATGTCCGTACCTGTTAAAGCTTCGGCTACCTGGGCTATGGCAGTAAAAGGAGGGCACACAACCACCTCGACGCCGTCAAGGCTGGCCACCGCTTCTTTTATCTCCAGGACCAGGGCTAGAGCCTCTGTTATGGTTTTATGCATTTTCCAGTTTCCAGCAATGATGGGTCTGCGCGACATTAACTTCAGCACCCTCCATTTATTTATCCATTAACGCTTCTACTCCCGGCAGTTTCCTTCCTTCTAAAAATTCCAGGGAAGCGCCCCCGCCGGTTGACATATGGGTTATTCTATCGGCTACACCCGCTTTTATTATGGCGGCAACCGAATCCCCGCCACCCACAATAGTGGTGCCCTTACTCTCCGCCATGGCGTTCGCTATCGCTTCAGTTCCTTTGGCGAAAGGAGCCATTTCAAAAACCCCCATGGGGCCGTTCCACACGATGGTGTTAGCAGTTCTGAGAGCTTCGGTAAACAAAGCTACCGTGTCAGCGCCGATATCAAGAGCCATCCATTCAGGCGGAATCCGGTCCACGGGAACATTTTTTTGTTCAACATCAGGCGCGGCCACCGGCGCAATTACCACATCAACGGGCAGGAGCAGCCTGACCCCCTTGCTTTTTGCTTCGCTGATCATACTCCTGGCCAGATCCACCTTGCTTATATCCAATAGGGACTTGCCAATGTCATATCCCTGCGCTTTCAAAAAAGTATTTGACATCCCACCGCCGATGATCATGGTATCTACTTTATCAAGCAAATTTGAAATTACCGCTATTTTGTCCGTCACCTTGGCGCCGCCGATTATTGCCACAAAAGGATGCTCCGGGTGGGTAAGCAGCCTGCCCAGTATGTCCAGTTCCTTCTCCATTAAAAAGCCTGCCACCGCAGGTAAAAATTCCGCCACACCTTCAGTGGAAGCATGAGCCCGGTGGGCCGCGCCGAAAGCGTCATTAACGAAAATATCGGCCAGATCCGCCAGCTGCCGCGCAAATTTTTCATCATTTTTCTCTTCTTCCGCATGAAAGCGCACATTTTCCAGAAGTATAACGTCCCCGGCCTGCATTTGCTCTATTGCCACCCGGACCGCTTCCCCAACGCAATCATCGACCTTTGCCACTTTTTTACCAAGAAGTTCTGAAAGGCGCCTGGCTACAGGATCCATCCTGTATTTTTCATCTACTTGCCCTTTAGGCCGCCCGAGGTGGGAAATGAGGATTACTTTTGCTTTTTGCTCAATGAGATAATTGATGGTGGGAAGCGCCGCAACGATCCGGTTATCTTCAGCCACCTGGCCGTTATTATCCAATGGGATGTTAAAGTCTACCCTTACCAGGACCCGCTTGCCTGCCACATCAATGTCCCTTACAGTTTTTTTAGCCATGTGCATGACACCTCCTTTCCAATATCTCTGTAAAGCGCTGTAAAACATGCCAGTTCAGCCGAAATCGCCGGCGTGCTGTTGTGTTTCATCCACTTCCAGCCTCGCCGGCTCTGACTTGAACTGTCTTTATCTTACAGCGCTTTATTAGGTAAAAGTAATATAACCAGATTTTTTTTAAATAAGCATAAACAACCGCAAGCGCCTGCCGAGAGCAGCCTATGCTTCCTTTGCGGCCATGTAGGTCAGCAGGTCCAGGACCCGCTCGGAATAGCCCCATTCGTTGTCATACCAGGCAATGACCTTGGCCAGATTACCCTCAATAACCATGGTGGACAGAGCGTCAACTATGGCTGAGTGGGGGTTGCCCTTGAAATCGATGGACACAAGAGGCAGTTCACAGTAATCCATAATGCCCTTCAGATAACCACCGGCGGCTTCTTTAAGGGCCCCGTTTATCTCTTCCACTGTAGCCGGCTTCGCCAACTCAACCACAAAGTCGACTACTGAAACGGTTGGAACCGGTACCCGCATCGAAAAACCGTTAATCTTGCCCTTCAGTTCGGGAAGCACCAGCGCCACCGCCTTTGCCGCACCGGTCGTGGTGGGAATGATTGACATGCCGACAGCCCTGCCCCTTCTCAAATCCCGGTGGGGCATATCGTGCAGCTGCTGGTCATTAGTATAAGCATGAACGGTGGTCATTAACCCTTTTACTATGCCGAAATTGTCATTTATTACTTTAGCCACCGGCGCCAGGCAGTTAGTGGTACAGGAAGCGTTGGAAACCACATGGTGCACCGCGGGATCGTACTTCTCCTCATTGACCCCCATTACCACCGTAAGGCAATCACCGCCTTTAGCCGGGCCGCTTAAGACAACTTTCCTGGCGCCGGCCTTAATGTGTTTCTCCGCGTCCGCGGGGTTGTTCAACCTCCCGGTGGACTCCACTACAAAGTCAACGCCGAGCTCTTTCCATGGTAAGCGCTCAGGATCTCCTTCAGCCGTAATTCTTATTTCACGCCCGTTAACAATAATAGCGCCCTCTTTAGCCCCAATATCCCCGTCAAAAATACCGTAGATGGAGTCATATTTGAGCATGTGCGCAACAGATTGGGCGTAAGTGTCAGTTACCGGGATCCTCCTGGACTTGTGATTGACAGCCACAACTTCAAGATCAGAGCGATTCAGGGCGCACCTCAAAACATCATGGCCAATCCTTCCCAATCCATTAATCCCTATTTTCCACCCCATTTGAACTAATCGCTCCCTTCATTAGTATACCTTTTAATCCACATTTTATGAAATTAGTACACTCTATATATTCTCCGCGCGTGCAATAAGTTCCTTCCGGTAATTGCACTTTGCAGGAGAAATTATAGGGTACAAGCTATGCGCCTGTACCCATAATTTCTCATTAACCAGTTAAATCCGGCGACACTAAAGTTCATGAGTAAAAACTTACAGAGATTATCAGTAAAGGCACTAGTAGTCTGTTAACTCTTAAACTGTGGATAAAGCCGCTTTAATTTGGTTCTTGCATCAGCGGTC
>JBAZQW010000108.1:0-7426 GCA_041645005.1 Desulfotomaculaceae bacterium
GAACCGTTGTGAATCAGGGAGAATATCTCCCCCTCCCGCTTTAAGTTATTGAAGTCTATCTCCCTGATGCTGATCCCTTTCGACCGGGAAGCCCGCTCTGCCACACGGGCCAACCTTCCCGGTACCGGCACTCGCAAATCATAATGGTAGGCGTTAAGATTCATTTCCGTTTCCATGCCGCATTGATTCAAGAGCGATGGGTAATAATTGGGGTTATAAGGCATGCCTGGGTTGTGGTATCCTCCAAAGCCTTCAACCAACAGCCCCAAACGTTCGTGGGGGCTTAAATCCACCGGGCCGATCATCTTATTTTTCCCCCTGCTGGAGAGCCAGTTGGCTGCCGCTTCCACCAGTCTGCCGGCCACGGCGGTGTCATTTAAAGACTCGAAATAACCCCAAAAACCGGTTTCCCCGTCGTTTTGCGCCTGGTTGACACTTGCGGCTATCCGGCCGAGCACATGACCGTTTCTTACCGCCAGAAAAGCCATCGCTTCCACCCTTTCAAACAGAGGGTCGTAATGCGGGCTTGACCGCTCTAGCACGGGGAAAGATGGAGCTACGTAAAAATTCCGGTAAATTTTCCGCGGGAAAGCATTAAACGCCTGTACCGCTCCTGGCGATGAAACCTCTGTCACCCCAACACTCATGAAAGCACCCCCGGCTTTTTATAATCACAGGCTATGCCGGGGCATGCTGCTTTGCTACAAGAATGAAAAAAACCGGTCTAAGCGCCGGGTTAAATTATAATCAGACAGAAATTACAAGATTTTACAGATTATCCTGCTAATCCTGTCAAAAACTTTTTTTCTTTTTCTAAATCATCTTCAAGGCCAGTTCATAATCGCCGGGCTTATCCACATCCACACCTATTTCAGGGTGCTTTGAAGTAACCACAACTCCCTTAATCCCTCCCAGCAGTTGGGAAACCTTTTCCTCAGCATCGCGGATGGTCAGGGTTCGCATCAGGAACTTTATGACAAAGCCCAGACCCAACAAGCGGCAGAGCCTCAGCGGACTTTTACGCAGGTCAATAATCTTTTGGCCGTTCTCAACACATTTTTGAAAAACCGCCGGGTTAATAATAAAAATATTGCCCCCTGTAAAGACACCTTCTTTCAATTTAACGTAAGTCCGCCTGGTGGCGGGAAACTTGTTTTCAACAACCTGTTTGCCGAGAACCGGGTAATACAAATCCCCGGACATGTCTCCACAGATTTCAAGAAAATTATCGACCGCTTCCGGTGTGAGCATTGGAATATCCGATGTAACAAGCAGCACCCTTTTTTTCCCGCCAAGCAAATTAAGCCCGGCGCCGATATTCTCCAGTATGCTGCCGGCGGAGTCCGCAACGGATACCCTTTCACCCGCCACAAGGGCGGAAAGCTCGGCAACAGGTCCAATAACCAGTATCCTGCCGATATTACGGGCATCCAATAACGCCCTTACAACGTGTTCTACCATGGTTTTAGAACCAATCGGTATTAACGCCTCATAGCGGGCCGGGCTGCACTCCTTTAAAGGACCGTTATTGGGACTCCCGGCCAGGACAACGGCGTCTACCATTAAGCTTCTTCCTCCCTGATGGCATTCAAAAGGTTTTGCTCAGCGTTTTCCATGTGTTCACTGGCAAGACTATGCGCTAAATCAACATCCCGGGAACATATGGCTTCAGTTATCTTTTTGTGCTCACCTACAGCTATCTTTAGACGGCCCGGCACCGATAAGGAAGTCAGCCTGAACCGGTTGATTTGTTCCTGGAGGTGGGTGATAATCTGAATCAGGCGATGGTTGCGGGAGGCTTTATAAATCAGCTCGTGAAACATAGAGTCACCTTTAACCACTTGTAAGAAATCTTCCTCGCCGCTAATCATAACTATGGCCTCTTCCAAATGATCCATCTCTTCATCAGTGATTCGCTCAGCCGCCAGACCCGCGGCAAGTCCCTCAAGCGCAGCCCTGACTTCAAAAACATCGGCTATGTCCTTAATGGAAACACCAGCCACATAAGCTCCCTTGCGGGGGACCATCACCACAAAACCTTCCAGTTCCAGTTTGCGGATGGCTTCTCTGACAGGTGTGCGGCTGACGCCCATTTCTTCTGCCAGCTGGATTTCCATTAAACGTTCTCCAGGCCTGAGCCTACCAAGGATGATCGCCTCCCGGAGGGACTCAAAAACCATCTCCCGCAGGGGCTTATAGTTATCCAGCTTAATAGGCACTAATCTTGGCTGTTCCATTGTTGTCCCTCCAAAAAAATATAAATGCAAAACTACGTTTATTTTAACTCCCTATGCCTTTTCCCGCAAGTGCCGCCTGCTATTCCGGGTTAAATACGCTGGTCACCAGCAATTGTTCGTCCGACTTTTTATAGCTGGCGGCAACTGACCAGGCAGATGCCAGGTCCGGGGTCAGCCCAAAAACGGTAGGTCCGCTGCCGGACATAAGCGCGCCTGAGGCTCCGGCCTCAATTAGTTTTTCTTTAATTCTGGTTATCTCCGGGTGCATCCTGGTTGTGACGGACTCAAGAGCATTGGCCAAACAGCTGGCGATACCTGAAACATCATTAGCACTGATGGCCTCAATCATGGCCCGGTTATCCGGCTTTTTTACCGTCTGCCCAAATCTAAAAGCCTGATACACAGATCCCGTCGATACACTAAAAGGTGGTTTGACTAAAACCAGGCCAAGTGGTGGGCATGGCGGAAGACGCAAAACCTGTTCCCCTTTTCCACGGGCAAGCGCCGTACCCCCTATCAGGCAGAACGGAACGTCCGCTCCCAGTTGTTCCCCGAGCAAGATCATCTCTGAAATAGAGAGCCCGACTCCCCACATTTCATTCAAAGCCTTAAGTGCCGCCGCAGCGTCCGCTGAACCACCACCCAAACCGGCTGCTACCGGAATATTCTTTTTAAGCAGGACCTTAACCCCGGACCTGACACATCCCTGTAAGCGCATGAGCTCCGCAGCGCGGTAGACCAGATTATCCGCACCCGGTGAAAGATCGGTTCCTTCGACAGTGATCGCAATATCCCTGTCCGTTGGACTGAATTCCAGGCTGTCATGCAGTTCAACCGACTGCATCACCATCTCCACCTCATGGAAGCCATCAGACCTTTTCCCAAGCACATCCAGGGTAAGGTTTACTTTAGCCCTGGCCAGGACTTTTATAACCATATGTTTCCTCCATCTCTTTCCAACATTAGTTAGCCGTATAAAGTAAAAATCCTCTAATAACAAAATTTAAATAATCGCTAACGGGAGTGTCCTCATAAGATAAAAAAGAGGCTTTAGGAAGGAGGTATTAAGCAAGAAAATGATAAGGGCTTTCGGCAGCCACATTTTGATCGACCTCGCCATCAGGCGGCTTTCTTATTTCGAGGGCAGTCGCCAGGTAAATCTGTATCCCGTTGGAGTGGGCAAATCTGCCACACCGACACCTACCGGTAGCTACGTTGTTGTTGTAAAGCTAATACACCCCGGGGGTATGCTGGGTACCCGCTGGATGGGCCTGTCCATACCAGGTGGAAATTACGGCATCCACGGTACCGACAATCCTTTATCCATTGGAGGTTATGTTTCACACGGATGCATCAGGATGTACAATCAGGACGTCGAGGAATTGTTCCCAATGGTTTCCATTGGCACGCCGGTTGAAATCATTAAGGGGGCGAATAATCCAAAACAGGTATATTTACCGGGTAATCCAAGAGACGGCTCAAAAACACATGTGGTTCAGACGGGAGAAAACCTCTGGGAAATCGCGGCCAAGTATGGTACAGATCTCAGCTTCCTTGTGCAAACCAATAAAATCACCAACCCTGAAATTATTTACCCCGGCCAGCAGATCATTATACCGATTGGGACGTGAGTTCTTTATAAGTTGCCTTAAAAGACTTCGACATTTTAGCTTAAGCTATTTGTGCGAATAAATTCGCACCTACGGTTTCAGTCGTCGGTCGTCAGACGTCGGACATCTGCATATCCTGCATCCCTCTTTGAGGTCTTTGACCCTTAAGGCTATCTTTCATTCTCACGTCCCACGTCTCACTTCTCACGTCTATTTTTTACCGCCGCCTAATAAGATCGATTCTAGATAGTATTATTGAAGCAGGTGCGAAATTGGGCGGTATTGTGCTGCTGGGACTGATCGCCGGCCTTGGAACATGCCTGGGCGCTATACTGGTCACATCGTGCGGACGCTTGCGCCCGGGCACACTATCCCTGCTGCTGGGTTTTGCCGCTGGCATAATGGCAGCTGTCATTATCTACGACCTGCTGCCTTCATCTTTACGTTACGGCAGCCTCCCTCTCGCCTGCGTTGGTTTTTTTGCCGGGAACGGACTTATGTACGCTCTTGACCTGTGGCTTAATACTCTGTCCCCCGCTTTCATTAAAAGAAAAGGATATTATCTCAAGATGGGCTATCTGATCTCGACTGGTATCGCTTTGCATGACTTTCCCGAGGGCCTGGCTATCGCGGCTGGCTTCGCTGCCGCAGACAAACTTGGGCCGCTGCTGGTACTGGCCATAGGTATCCACAATATCCCGGAGGGGATGGCCACGGCCGCTCCTCTAAGGATTGGCGGTCTGAGCGCCTGGCGGGTACTGGCCATCAATGCGCTGATCAGCCTGGTTACACCACTGGGTGTGTTTATAGGACAGGTACTGGTGGAATCCTCCCAAACCTTTATTGGCCTCCTCCTTTCCTTTGCCGCCGGGGCTATGACCTATATCGTCCTGCACGAACTGGTTCCGGAATCACGCCGTAACAGCAAACCTCTCGCCCACCTCGGCATAATCTGGGGCCTGCTATTAATCCTGGCCGTTAATCTCATTGCTTGAGTATCAGCCAGGCCCCACCAGCCATCATCAGGGTGCCCAGCACATTGCCTAAGCTGAAGGGTATTTTATGCATACCGAACAGCCCGAAGTGATCCACGAGCCCCGCTGTAAATACCTGACCGAGAATAATAGCGGTAGTTGCAGGAGCTACCCCCACTTTGGGGATACTGAGGACAACACTGTAAATAATCAAAACCCCAAGCACGCCGCCTATATAGGAATACCAGGGCGCCTGAAAGAAATCCGTCAGACGGCCGCCGCCACTCCTATAGAATAAGAGAAGTATAGCTGCCAGCAGTAGCCCTGTAAGATGTACAATAAAGGTTGATTCCAATAACCCTACCACTTTGCCCAGGGCGGAATTAACTGTCCCCTGGATAGCCATGGCAACTCCAGAAAGCGCAGCTATCAGCAGAGGCCAGGATTCTAGCCGCATAACACAAAACCTCCTTTTTTTTATTTTTTCCGCCTGGACCTTCCTTATTCCAATATTCAATATAATGCAGAGTCCATGGTGTTGAAACAAGCTGCTCCATTACGGAGCCAAGCGGGTTTTAGCGCCATGGACGACTTTGTCCACAACATGAACTTTTGTGTACAAAACCGCTGAAACCATTAGGTCTGTAACAGATTACGACATCAATACATAAGATGATTTAAGAGTACTTTAAAAATTATCGTTTTTTAAAACAAATTATCGGTGCAAAAATAAAATTTTTTTAATCTGGAGGTGATTTTTTTGAAAAAAGTGTTTAATCCCATGCTCTTTTTAATGTCATACGCCCCTGATGTCGAAAAAAACCTGGAGATCATCATGTCCATGCTGCAGGCAACTACGGAATCATTAAAAAACATAAAAAGCGGTATTGACAGTTTTCACGCTTCTGTTTTACAGGTTGCCAGTGCTATGCCCAATTCTTCCTTCAACCAGGGGCAGCCGGTTAATGCGCCTGAACCTGTAGCTAAAGCCGGACCTTATGAGGGCGCGGTCTCTAATGATCCGGCTCCGCAAATTCAAATGCCCCCCAAAACCAGCCTGGAGTAAATGCTTTTAACTCAAACAGTGACAATGGTCCTAATAAAAATCGAGGCGCCTATTCTAAGGCGCCTATTCATTATAGGAACATACAATGTCCTAAGGGGGGTGTCCCTTATTTTAGTCGTAGGCCGTAGGTATATCCTGCATTCCTCTCGGGTCTGACTCATTAAACTTTCACACATACCTACGCCTTAGACTTACAGCTTACGCCTTGTTATTGAGACAGGAGAACCGTCCCCTTGTCTGGTTCCCCTTGTCTGGTTCCTCTGACGCTATTTGTTCAGGCTTTTTTCCGTTCTTCCAGCTGATCCCATTTCATGATTTTGGGAGTTTCCCGCTTTACAGCTTTATCTTCCACCGGCGTTTTCTGCCCGGCGCTTTCAGGCGCCACTGGTACGGGAGCGCCTGTTGGAACAGAAGGCGGCTGTACTATAGAGCCGGCTTCAGGTTTAGTGGCAGCCTTTGAGCCGGAGCCCAACAGACCTGCCATCAAGCTCATCAGGCTCCCCAAATCTACATTCTGCCCCAAAACGCTTAACAAATTCAAAAGCGTGGAGGTGTTTATACCTTGCCCCGCGGACGTATTCCCACCGCCCTGGCTTCCCAGCGCCTTCATCAGCATACCCATCATGTTTTCCAAAGCAGGGCTTCCAGTTTGAGCTGTTCCAGGCGCCACAGCTGCCGGCGCTGTACCCTGAACCAGTGCCGGTAGCGCGGGCAGCGCCGCCGGCACTGGTAAGGAGAAATTTGACTTAACACCGTAGCGGCGGCCCAACAAACTTAAAATACTCATTAAATTTACCGAGTTGATGTAAATAAGCATTGTTTCCTGGTCCAGACCATACTTGGACGACTGCTCCAAAAGCTTGCTCACCTGTTCCCCCGGCATGCTGTCGCCCTTAATTTCTTCCGTCAAATAGATCACTCCTTGCGTTTTACAATAATCCCGGAATGTTGGGCAGATTTAAGCCGCCAGTGATTTTAGCAACTTCTGTTTTGATCATTTCTTTTGATGCTATAATTGCCTTGTTAAACGCGCTGGCAGCCATAATCTGCAGTGCCGCAATATTATCCGGGCTGAGTGCTGCAGGATCAAAAGTGACATTCAATACCTCCTGGGAGCCATTCATAACAACTTTGACCGCCCCGTCGCCTTCGCTGACCTCGATGGACATACTCCCCAAGCCCTGCTGCAACCTCTGTATCTCAGCCAGAATAGGACCCATATTCATAGTATTCTTTCCCCTTCCTTTCCTGTGGCGTAACAAACCCTTTTTCCCAGTTATTCTGTTTGAAAAAAGTTTTAGGTGTAAAAAGAAAGCTGTTTTGCAACAGCTTTGCAACAGCTTTCTTTTTACATAGCAATTTAAACATTAAAACTGGCTTGTGGCTAATGGGGTGCATTCCAGTACCACATCATCAATCTTGGCGGTGTTGGTATTGCCTGGCGCCGGAATAAAGGAAAAACGTACCATGGCGCTTTGCGCGTTTTGACTTGTGACAGGCGTGACAAACTGGACCTGGGTGTAAGCGCCGTCAGGGATA
>JBAZQW010000109.1:0-7411 GCA_041645005.1 Desulfotomaculaceae bacterium
CAGTAAATGTTGAACAGTTACGGGTGCATAAGCAGACGAACTTTATTTGTTCCGTTTCAGAAATATTTAGAGAACATATATCTCAAAGATTTGCAAACTATTTATCACGCATCGGTCTGCCAGAACCCAAACCAAATGTTGAAAAACAAGGTTAAATTAAAGATAATTTAAATATCATGACGGGAACTGTTTATAAAAGGAAGGATGGAACAAGGGATGGGGGCAGATTTTAGTTCCAATCAACCTACACCAAGTGATTTTGCCAATTATGTTTATTGCGGAGCAAAATGGGCAATTGAAAAAAACAGTTCATTAGACCTTAATAAAAGGCCAAACCAGATAGTTTTTAAAAGTAGAAAAAGTGCTGAGAAATATCGTGATTTACTTTTAGGGCAGCAAAATGAACATAAGTGCCTGGAATGGGTTCTAAAAGAAACCTGTACATCGGCCAGTCAGATAGTTTTTAATGGAATCGGAGATAACAACTATAATTCGCTAACGTCCAAAATTGCTTCTATATGTATTGAGATGCCATGCAAGCCAGATCTAATCGTTCGAAAGTCTAATACAAATCTTCTCTATGAATTTAAAGCTGTAAGTGAATTAGGGTATCTATTTAAACCTGAGTTTGATTCGTATCATGCCCAGGTATGGTGCTATACAACATTGAATGAGCTAAAAATAGATGAATATTATCTGGTGAGATATTACATTGACCCGTTTAAATACCCTTTCACACAAAAAAAGCCGCTTTCAGCTTTAGAATTAAATCAGATTAAATTTGAAAAGCTTTTTAGTCTATATAGTGAAGCGCTAGAAGAATTGAGAAATTTTGATTCGGAAACAAAGAAAGGAAATAGACCAAAGGGGATTGAGCCTCAATTATTTAATAAACCGAAGGAGGAAAAAGAAAGGCTACTGAAATGCTCCCATTGCCGTTATAATAGGGACGTTTGTAAAACAGATTTGTATCCACATGTACGGCGGTAATAATGGTTGCATACAATTGGAACGAGAGATAATTAAATCGAACAATTGCACCCCCCAAATCTAAATGCACCCCTGACAAGCAACTCTGACAAATCGTTAAATTGTATTAATCATTGAGTCATTAGACAATTATGTAAATGAACTCAGGTCAAATTGGCCTGAATTGTTGCTTTTGTGGGATTACCGGGTCACCCAGAAACTCCGTCCATTCATCAAAAACCTTGTTGGAGGTTATGATCACGGAAGTATGATGGTACATATTTGATACTAATTGAAAAAAAAGATTAATCAATTAGTAAGAGTAATTTAATATTTTTATAGTTGAATTAAACCAAGTGGTTATTTAACAAAGCTGCTGCCATATTTAAGTAATGCTAACATTTTCTTATCAAATGGAGTAGCTGTGTTAGGAAAAAATGAAAGGAGTCGGTTCCTGCTGGGCGATGTGGACGGGGGGGGTGGTATAAAAAACATGTATGTTTCCATGGCATTCCCAGCTTTTTAAAATATGAAACAGGAGTGGTTTTAATGAAAAAAGTCTTTATTAGTTGTTTAGTTTTGGTTTTAGTCATTATTACATCCAGCCTGGCTATGGGGAATAATTTAATCGAGCTGATAAATGTCCACAGAAACAAGGTAATACTCGAAGTGAACACTATCAGGGTTACCACAGACAATTTTCTATATAATGGGACCACGTACGTTCCAATCCGTGCGGTTTCCGAGCTTTTGGGCAAGGATGTAGGCTGGAATGCGTATACCAATGTTGCCAGCATTAATGAATTCAAGTATGAAAAAGAACAGCTTTCAAGGCTTCTCCCGGACAAAGCCGGTTACAACTGGATATACGAAGGCTTTGCGGAATATGGCCACCAGATGGAGCTTGATGTGATAACCGATGAACCGCAAAAGAGGATGTATTCGATTAGCGGTGAAGTTGGCGATCCATCCAATGGAGAAAGCACAAAAGACAGAAGTATTAGCATAAAATATACTATTGAGGTAAACCGGCTGATCCAGGAAAAAACCGAACAAGCGATGCTTGACTCAAAATACGATAAGCTAATCTTAATCAAAACCCCTCTCACTGTTGGGACATTTTGGACTGAAACGGTGGTTGATAAAACAGGAAAAGAAACTCTTATGAATGCTCATATTAAAAAGGTTGAACTGACTGATGACAACAAGAAGAAATACACTGTAAAATATGAGGACACAAACTCCGGTTATTACGAAGAAAGAGTCATAAAAGAGGGTGCCGGGGTCGTCGCCTTTGAAAAGCTGCTTGAGTTGGAGGATTCCAGTTTTCCGGTGAGCTATTTCACATATCTCAGCGGAGACCTTAAGACTATTCAGCTTAATCTATACTTCGCCGATAATAATGCGGAATATGTTCATCTGGAGAAAAGGGACGTGCTGGTTGCAGATGCCCAGACAGCAAAGGCGGTCGTCGAAGCGTTGATAAACGGTCCTGTGGTAAGCGGCCTGAATCCTACAATCCCTGAAGGCACAAGCTTGTTGAATATTTATATACAGTATGGAACGTGTTTTGTTGATTTTTCGAGGGAGTTTATAGTAAATCACCCCGGCGGCAGTGCCGGTGAATTGATGACCCTGGCTTCCATAGTCAATTCCCTTACTGAACTCGATACTATTGACCGGGTACAGATACTTGTAGAGGGCAAATCCGGTGAAACACTTGGACAAATTCTTCTTGCCCAGCCGTTTGAAAGAATGGCTGATTTAATTGAATAGAACAGGCTATGCGACAGGGGACGGGTTAGGGAAGCTTTTTGGAAATGCATGTCTGGCGTAAATTACAGGAACGTCAGGGTAAAGCACAAGGGGACGTTTCTCTTGTGCTTTCAAGAATCATATTTTGAAAGGATTAACGGCGCATGAATAAACAAGGCGCCGTTTGTGTTTTTGTCAAGTAAACACAAATATATGTAATTTATTTAATATTTCGATAAATTATTATAGCGTGAATCTTCACAATTATTATATAATGTTATAGATTTAGAATCTGGTTTTCCACTGGAGGGCATACCGCTTTTAAGAATCGAAGGAGTGATATGGTGAAAGATATTATACAAATCAGATGGCATGGACGCGGCGGGCAGGGAGCCAAAACAGCCGCTTTATTATTTGCGGACGTTGTTTTCAGCACGGGAAAATATGTGCAGGGCTTTCCGGAGTATGGCCCGGAAAGGATGGGAGCGCCGGTCACAGCGTATAACCGGATCAGCGAAAATATAATCAGGGTCCATTCCAACATCTATGAACCGGATTATGTTATTGTGGTTGACGAAACCTTGTTTGATTCTGTCGATGTGACCAAAGGCCTGAGCAAAGAGGGCGCCATCATAGTAAATACCGCCAGGGATAAGGCAGAAATTATTAAACTGTTAAAAGGCTACGCAGGACGGGTATATACCGTCGATGCCAGGAAAATTTCCCTGGAATCTCTAGGCCGGTACTACCCTAATACACCAATGCTGGCTGCCATTGTCAAGGTAAGCGGCGTGATGTCCGATGAAACATTTTTAAGGGAAATGCAGCATTCCTTTGAACATAAATTTGCTGCCAAACCAGCGGTTATCGAAGGGAATATGAAGGCCCTAAGATTGACTTTGCAGGAGGTGAAATAGCTATGGCCACAGAAGCCACTAAAATAACAGAGACCATTTCCTGGACAGATATTACAGAGGGCTGCAAGGTTGAGGCCTCAGGAAACTCCAAACTATTCAATACAGGGGAATGGAGAGTGGACACTCCTTTATTTATAGCAGAAAAATGCACACAATGTTTGCTTTGTGCGCCTGTTTGCCCGGACAGCTCTATTCCTGTAAATAATTATAAAAGGGCGGATTTTGACCTTGATCACTGCAAAGGCTGCGGCATTTGCGCCAAGGTCTGCCCGGCCGGCGCGATTGAAATGAAAATGGGGGAAAGATAAATGTCAATCAGAGAAAGATTGTCTGGAAACGAAGCTGTCGCTTTTGCCATGAGGCAGATCAATCCTGACGTGATGTCTGCCTTCCCGATTACACCATCAACAGAAATTCCTTACTTTTTCTCTACTTGCATTGCCAACGGCGAGGTGGATACGGAATTTATTCCGGTGGAAAGTGAGCACAGCGCCCTGTCGGCAGCGATCGGCGCGCAGGCCGCAGGCGCCAGGTCTGTAACCGCTACTTCTTCCTGTGGCCTGGCTTTAATGTGGGAAATGCTCTATGTGGCCGCTTCCAACAGGCTGCCCATCGCTTTGGCTTTGGTCAACAGGGCACTATCCGGTCCGATTAACATTAACTGCGACCATTCGGATTCGATGGGCGCCAGGGATTCGGGCTGGATTCAGATTTACTCGGAAAATAACCAGGAGGTCTATGACAACTTTGTCCAGGCGTACAGAATAGCGGAACATCCCAGTGTCAGGCTGCCGATTATGATCTGCCAGGACGGCTTTATTACCAGCAATGCCGTGGAAAATATAGAATTATTGGAAGACGGGGAAGTAAAGGATTTTGTCGGCGAATACTGCCCGGAGAACTATCTGCTCAACAGCAGCCAGCCGCAGTCCATCGGGCCCTATGCTGTTGCCGCTTATTATATGGAAGCCAAGCGGGCGCAGCTGGAAGCGCTGAAAAATGCCAAGCAGGTTGCTTTGGATGTGGCCAGGGAATTTGCCGGTTTAAGCGGCCGGGAATATGGCTTGTTCGAAGAATACAGGCTGGCAGACGCCGACTACGCGATGGTCATTATCGGCTCTGCCGCCGGCACATCCAAAGATGCCATTGATCAGCTGAGGGCGGAGGGCCAAAAGGTCGGTTTGCTGAAAATCAGGTTGTTCAGGCCTTTTCCGGGGGAAGAAATTGCGGCTGCTTTAAAAAATGCCAGGGTCATAGCCTGCATGGACAGGACGGAAAGCTTCAGCACCCAGTGCGGGCCTTTGGGCGCGGAAGTAAAAAGCGCCCTGTTTAGCGCCGGGCTGGCGCCGGTGGTGATCAACTATGTTTATGGCATCGGCGGCAGAGATGTGGCCGTGGAAAATATTGCTTCTGTCTATGCAGACCTGATCAAAATCGATCAAACAAATGATGCGGGTGAAAAATACCGGTATCTGTCATTAAGGGATTAGGGGGAGTATAAATGGCATACAATTTTAAAGAGGTAATGAACAAAACAGAACGCCTTGCTCCCGGGCACCGGATGTGTGCCGGCTGCGGCGGCACGATCGCTGTCAGAAACGTACTGCGCGGTCTGCGTGATGAGGATAAAGCGGTGATCACCTGCGCCACTTCTTGTTTGGAGGTGTCCACCTTTATGTACCCGCATACGGCATGGACTGATTCCTTCATCCACAATGCTTTTGAAAACGCGGCGGCCACCTGCAGCGGTGTGCAGACGGCCTATGCAGTATTAAAGAAAAAAGGCAAGATTGACGACACCTATAAATTCATTGCTTTTGGCGGAGACGGCGGCACCTATGATATTGGCTTTCAGTCTCTTTCCGGCGCGATGGAAAGAAACCATGATATGGTCTACGTCTGCTATGACAACGGCGCCTATATGAATACCGGCATCCAGCGTTCTTCAGCCACACCGATGTATGCTGACACCACAACCACGCCGGTGGGCACAGTGTCAAACGGCAAACCGCAGTATAGAAAGGACCTGGCGGCTATTATTGCGGACCACAATGTCCCTTATGTGGCCCAGACGACACTTTTTAAAAATATGCGTGATATCCATGAAAAGGCGGAAAAGGCCATTTACACTCCCGGCGCGGCTTTTTTAAATATCATGGCTCCCTGTCCCCGCGGCTGGATCTATGAAACGGCGGAGATCATGGAAATCTGCCGGTTGGCTGTCGATACCTGCTACTGGCCTATGTTTGAAGTAACAGATGGCAAATGGGTGCTGAGCTACAGGCCTAAAAACAAGCTCCCCATTGAGGGGTTTTTAAAGCGGCAGGGCAGGTTCAAGCATTTATGCAAAAAAGGCAATGAACACCTGATCGAACACTTTCAGGCGGAGGTTGACAAAAGGTGGGAGGCCCTGCTGGTTAAATGCGGGGCATAAGACAGGAAAACACAGGGGGAGACAGAGAGGGACGGCTTTCTTGTGTACGTAAAAAGTACACGAGAACCGTCCCTTTACATTTGGACAAATTTCCGATAACAGACAAATGCAACTATTACATTTAACAAAGGCCGGGATGTAAAAACAAGATGACGATCAGGGGGTAAATCTATTATAAAATCTACAATCTTACGATTAATGATATAATATTCATATATGAAGCTGAATAATAGGGGGATTGCTTATGGAATCACGTAAAGGAGTAAAAATAAATAAGAAAAAAACAGAGGCTAATGGTTTAAAAAATATAATTGTGACCGGCGATGTATCTATCGATTTTCTTGAAGTCTCAACTCCGCCTGTTAAATCCAATGAGACTGGCAATCATTACAATTGGAATACATATACTCGCACCAAACACTTAAAAAAGCTGGGTGGTGCTATGTTATTAGCAGAATTCCTTCGGTCAGCAACAAAAGGATTGCCTATAAATGTAATAGCGCCTAATATCCTAAATGCTGAAGAGATTCCCCCTGATAGAGGAATACATTCTTTCATTTCCCTAAAGGAATATCCCTATTCATTTAAAAACAAAGAGGATATGGTCTACCGGGTTAATGCATATAAAGGTTTTGATGGGCCAGATGATAATAGTTTGCCTTATTGCCCCGTTTTAAAGGATGATGATACGCAGGCTGACATTGTGGTTCTAAATGATGCTGGAAATGGATTCAACAGCAATGAAGAAGTTTGGCCCAAAGCATTGCAGGGAAGAAATAAACCTCTGGTTTTACTCAAGACAAATAATTTTACCGAAAAAAATTTGCTTTGGGAAGAGCTCGTCAAAAACCACGCTGATAATCTTATAGTTGTAATTGACGCCAACCATCTGCGAAAAGAAGGTGTGAAAATCAGCCGCTGCCTTTCCTGGGAGCGTACGGCCAGGGACTTTGTCTGGCAAATAGCCTTCAACATTAAACTTGTTAATCTTAGTAAATGTACTTATTTGATAGTCCGGTTTGGGGTAGAAGGGGCAATTTTGTATGTGAACCGTTGTGGCGCAGTTAATTCATGGTTGTTTTTTGATCCAAAACTGAGGGAGGATGCTTTTAGCGATGAATGCCCATGCAAGATGCTTGGTATCGGGTCTGCCTTTGTGGCAGCTCTTACGGCCGAAATTGCGCTTAATGGCCTTGAAAATGAAGTCCTCATAAAAGGTATTCGGCAAGCACTTTTGAGTGCGCGACTTTTATGGCGATTTGGTTTTGGTGAGAAAGCTGAAGAAATCGGCTACCCTGATGCAAAGATTTTTAATATTTTTGAAAATGAATCGATC
>JBAZQW010000110.1:0-7372 GCA_041645005.1 Desulfotomaculaceae bacterium
CCCTGGTCGTATTTTTCCCCGGTCAGTTCCAAAACCATCGTGCCTTCTTTATTCTGATCGACATTTGCCTTGAGGATGTTTATTACCAAGTTGTAGTCCCTGGCCAGGCAGTAAATAATGGGTTTGTCGGCTGTGTCCTTGCCAAAGCGCAGAATTATTTTTTTCGGTGACACACGCAGTCACTCCTTTCTTATCTCCCCTTGATCTCCAGCGTTCTGGCCGCGATCCCATCCTTATATGAAGGGAGCAGTTTTACCGGTTCGGTTAGCAGGAACTCACCCTTTTGGATCCAGTCTTTTAATGTCCCGGCAATTTCCCTGGCTTTGGGGTAACTGGACAGGGGTGCTGTGGGCACTTCCCGGCCGTTTACGTTAATCCTGCCTGATTTTAAATCAGCGTAGCTGACAAAGCCCAGATTGCCCGGGATGCGCTGACCGTATGCTTCACTGTAGTCAACGATAGGGGCGTAGAGATCCCGGTCGGTTACCGCAACACAGCGCATTACCTCTTCATTCAAAATGGGAATTGGAATGCCCATGCCTATAGTTAGCGTAGCCCCGTAGCCCAAAAAGCTTGTTCCAACTAACCAGTTTGGCTTCATTTGCTTAAGATCACCTATGACCGAAAGGGTTCCGCCGGCAGGACCATAGCTTTTACCGGCACTGTCTTGCTGGATGCCAGGGAAGTGCTGCGTTCCGTTCCAGGCCACATAGCCTACGCCGCCGCCCAGAAAAATCCTGGTGCCGATCCCGATGGTAAGGAAATAAGGGTCGTTCAGCAGCGGGCTTAACTGCCCGGCGCTGCTGTAGTGGGCGTTGCCCAGGTTCGGCTTGAGCATGCCCATATAGGTGTAGATAGTCCTGCTGCTCAGGTTAACAGCACAGTTGTAGTTCTGGTAAGCGTTGCGCGGATTAAAAAGAGTGGCCTCGTTGATTTCGTCCAGGGTAAGGTAGGTTTCCAATTCCCGCCTGGGATAGCAATCAGTGCCGTAAGATGTCGCTTCAAGTTTAATCTGCTTACGGGCGACCAGGTCTTGAATCACATGACCTCCGCCGTAACGAAACTCACCGGGGTAATTGTTGTTGCAAGGGTCGTCTTCAGGAAGCTCAGTTGCGCCCAGGTAGGCATCTACCGCTGCAATGCCCGTGTAAGCCGGGACGCCGTTTAGCCGGACCTTCTGCATTCTGATTCTTGGCTTGGAATGGCCGAAGTTCAGAAAAACTCCGGAAGAACACATGGCGCCGAATGTTCCGGTGGTCACCACATCGACACTGCGGGCTGCCTCAGCAATACCCTTGTCTTCCACCAGAGCGATTACTTCTTCAGCAGTCAGTACCACCGCCTTGCCGGATTTGATTTTTTCATTAATCTCAGCGTAAGTTTTCTCAATGGCCATTTTTTCAGCTTACCTCCTTCGTATATAGTGCCCTTGCGCTTTGACAAATTGAAAGCCTCTTCAAACAGAAGAGGCTAGCTTTGGTCATAGCTTTTCCCCTTATCTGCCAGAAGAATTATCTCCTGCAGGAATTAGCACCATTTTGGGTAAGTCTAGCTTCCCAACGGTTGCCGGGCTTCATTGGGCCAGTCCCTCCGCCACTCCGGATAAGAGCACTTATTTTATTGTGTCCTAGTGTACCAATAGTCCCTGGCTATGTCAAGAGCTTTTAAAGGGATCAAAAGGGGATGGGTAGAATAAACGATTTGCGACTAAATAAACTGGTAATTAATGGGGGCGCTTGATATGTATGCCGGAATTGGCGCCAGAATTAAAAAAGCAAGAGCCGAGCGGTGTCTTTCCCAATATGACTTGGGTGCTATGCTTGGTCTGACAGCAACCGCTATCAACTACTATGAGAAAGGAAAGCGGAAAATAGGGATTGAAGATCTTCATCGTCTGGCTAGGGTTTTGGCCAAGCCAGTGGCTTATTTTTTGTCTGACCAGGATCTTTCAGCAAGTAACGGTTTTAAACAACCTCCAATAGAAAAAGCTGAGATCATTAATGATCTGAAAGACATTCCTGTAATAGGTACGATAAGGGCTGGCGAAGCGTCATTTTCCAGGCAAAGTCTAATCGGATTTTTACCACTGCCCCGCAAGGAGGCCGCAGCGGTCGCTTTTGCCCTGCGGGTTAAAGGAGATTCCATGGTCGGGGAAGGAATACATGAAGGGGATCTGGTTCTGATCAACCGTCAGTCTCACATTGATTTCAACGGCCAGATCGTTTGCGCTCTTATTAATGGAGAAGAAAGCTCATTGAAAATACTGTTAAGGGAAAAAGACAAAATTATACTCCGGTCTGCAAATCCTGCCTACCCTGACATCGTTCTTGAAAATGAGGATGCTATTACTATTCAGGGGGTTTACGCGGGAGTTTTTAAATTCCCGGCACCTTTTCCAAAAAAAATTTAGAGAGCCTTTTTTTCGATTACAGCGCTGTCGTCCAAACTGGAATCGGCCTCAGGCCTGGTGGGCCGGATATGAAAGTGGTTGTGCTGTATTTTAACCGAATGAACAGTGCCGCAAAACGGGCATTTTTTATTTTCCCCGTCCATAAAACGCATCTCACCGATGTGCTTGCCGCAGCAGGTCACTTCAATGCTTATGATTCTGCCGTTATTAAGTATGTTCACCCGGTAATCATTGTGTTTGCCTTTATTTTGGTAGTCCATGATCCCATCACCCCATAATATATTTCTTAGTTGATCCAAATATAGCATTAGATCAACAAGGTGGCAACCCCCGTATAATTACTTTTTGAGCTAAAAAAAGAGACCTTTGTTAAAGGTCTCTTTTAACACGAAGCATCCTCTTCATCTTCGAGTAAACAAGATTTGGGGCAGGAGCTGTCCTCTTCTGAACAGATGCTGCTTTCGTCCTCCACAGGAGGAGTAACTGTATCAGGAGTTTGCTTTTCCTTCTTGCGAGAACTCATTAAATTGTCCCTCCTTTAAAACATGTGCTTTTCTTATTATGGCCCTGGCTTGTTCATGGTATACTCCTTTAGTCCCCAAACACTTTTAAAATCACTTTTCGTTTTTCAGGACAGCATTTTCCTTGAAGAAAAATGATATACAATATATGCCCGCAAGTCCTACCAAGGTGTAAACAACCCTGCTGATGCCGGAAGAAGACCTCAAGATGTCCCCGCCGAAGATTGCGGTGACCAGATCCCACTCGAACAAGCCTACGAGCAGCCAGTTTAAAGCCCCGATGATCACCAGCGCTAGAGCAAATCTAGACAGCCATTCCATTTTTTTACCTCCCCATCTTAGGATAAACTTATTATGTATAGAAAAGAAATATTTATACCATTAAATTCTTTCATTTAAATTATTTAATTAAATTTGTCCAAGCCTGCATAAAAATTATTAAAAAAAGAAAATTAAAAACAAAAGGCTTCTTAAAATGGCTGGCAAGAAGGATGCTGGTCAATTACGTCGAAGGTAATATATGCCTCGTTTACTAATCATGCGGGAATGGAGAGAGCAATGAGGAAACACTCGATTACTATTTTTTTTCCGTGCTTTAATGAAGAACAAAATGTTGAAAGAGTTACCAGAGAGGCATTAACCGTAGCCAGCCAGATTTCGGACGATTATGAGATAATTATCGTTAATGACGGCAGCAGGGACCGTACAGCTGAAATAGCTGAACTACTGGCGGCGGAAAACCCGCCGGTACGGGTGATTCACCATGAAACCAATAAAGGTTACGGCGCCGCGCTGCAAACTGGGTTTAACAGCGCTTCGAAAGAGCTTGTCTTTTATACTGACGGTGATGGACAATTTAAAATAGAAGAGATCAAAAAACTGCTGCCGCATATTGAAAAATTTGATATAGTATCAGGGTATCGTATCAGCAGGCGCGATCCCCTTCATCGCAAAATAAACGCTTATATGTGGGGCGCACTGGTCAACTCACTTTTTAAACTAAAGATATCCGATGTCGATTCGGCATTTAAGCTTTACAGGCGGAAGATATTTGATGAAATAAGCCTGACCGCGCAAGGTGCCTTGATCGACACGGAAATCCTGGCCAAGGCAAAAGCAAAAGGTTATACCATCACTGAAGTAGGCGTGAACCATTTCCCAAGGGCGGCGGGTGAACAGACCGGCGCTAAATTGTCGGTGATCCTGAAGGCATTTGTTGAGCTTTTTAAACTGAAGAACAATTTTTCTAAGACATAGGCAGTGGTGCAGCGACATCAAATAGTGCTTAAAAAATCAAGAGATCGGAGCCGGTATGGTAAATATTCATCAGTTATGTAAATTTGCCGCGGTAGGATGTGTTAACACATTTATAGACTGGGCCGTGTATTTAATTATATTTAAGGTGTTTCCTGGTGAGAGTGCTTTTTTTTATCTTATTGCCAAAGGGTTCAGCTATTTTTGCGGTATCATCAACAGCTTTTTCTTAAACAAGTCTTGGACATTCAGAGACAGTTGCACTGAAAACGAGGGAGGCAGGTTTGTTAAATTTATTCTGGTCAATGCTGTAAGCCTGGGTTTTAACAGCGCTACCTTTTACATTTTCTTAAACCTGACTTTAAATCAAACCATGGCTCTGTTTTTTGCCACTCTAATGACTTTCGCCTTGAACTACACTTTAAATAAGTTCTGGGTTTTCCGCAAGGACAAGATGGTGGTCAAGACAACTGGGGGGTAGTTTGTAATAGTAGAAGATTTAAAACGCGTCGGCTCCCTGTATGTACTGAACAAACTGCTCATCGTTTTTTTGATCTGGTTAGCCAGGGAAGTTCTTAATCCAGTTCCGCCGGCTATTTTTGAGAATCTGCACCAGAATGTTCTTTTTGATTCGCTGATTCATTGGGACGCGGGCTGGTTTTTAAGAATAGCGGGGCAGGGTTATGATTTTGACAGCGCTCCCTTTTTTCCGCTATTCCCTTTTTTGATCCGTCTGCTTACCATGGTTACCAACGACGGTGTGATATCTGGATTTCTTATCTCCAATACAGCTCTTTTTATTGCTTGCTATTTTTTATACCGCATGGTCAAGGAAGACTGCAACGAAGAGATTGCCGCCACCACTGTTTTTATCATGCTCTTCTTCCCAACCGCAATATTTTTCAATACGATTTATTCTGAATCCCTACTTCTTGCTTTCTCATTAGGGGCTTTATATTACGCCAGAAAAGACAGGTGGCTTACTGCCGCTATTTTGGGCGCTGCCGCTGCCCTTACCAGGAATTTGGGAGTAGTAACTTTCTTTGCCCTTTTGTATTATCACTATGAGGTTAATGGCTACAGGCTCAATCTGAAAAAGGTTTTGCCGCTGTTTCTAATACCGGCCTCGCTGTTAATTTTCATGGCGGTTTTGTGGCAATTCACCGGTGACCCAATGGCTTTTGCCCACTCCCTGAACAGGGAGTATTGGGGATTCCGACATTTTAAATACCCGGGCGCCGGTCAGTTATTAAATTTGTCATTGTTTATTTATAACAACGAATTCTACAGCCTTTTTGAATCCGGAATGGCCTTTCTTTTTTTGTATTTGATCGTACGAAGCTTCAAATACATCAAGGATAAGTCGCTGTTAATCTTTCTGGTGTTAGGCTTTTTAATCCCTTTTTCTTCCGTTGTGGATAACCTGCCTCTCGGTATGCCAAGGTACATTATCGTCCTATTCCCAGGATATATAACTTTAGCTCACCTGCTGCATAAAAACGGGCTGGTGGTAGTTTATTCAATTATATCCGTATTGGTATTCTCGGTTATCTCCGTTATGTTCATTCTGGGCCACTGGATAAGCTAAATTGGGATGTGAGAAGTGAGACGTGGGATGTGGGAAATGGGACGTGAGGATGAAAGATAGTCTCAAGGGTTAAAAGAGCCCAAAGAAATGCAGAATATACCGACGTCCGACGTCTGACGACCGACGACTAGTATGAGGTGTTTTGTTTATGCCATCAATACGTCCGATACTTTACGCTGTCTTTACGCTGATCTTTATTATCACTGCAGCCGTTTTTTACTTTGTCT
Source organism: Desulfotomaculaceae bacterium (assembly GCA_041645005.1). Classification (GTDB taxonomy): domain Bacteria; phylum Bacillota; class Desulfotomaculia; order Desulfotomaculales; family Pelotomaculaceae; genus Pelotomaculum_B. Next base: position 6,001 of record JBAZQW010000110.1, read on the forward strand.
CGCTTGAAGGGAAAAGCTGGATGGATTCCTTATGGCTTGTCATGAGCTCTGTCACCACTACCGGGTATAATGACGTGATGCCGTCAACGAGAGCTGGTAGAATAATTTCAATGTTCCTTGCGGTGTTAGGTTTTGGCTTTCTGACTTACGTGCTCAGCACATCACTATCTGGTATGGTCGAAGGGCGGATTTCCGATATATGGGGGAAGAGGAAAATGATCAAGCAAATATCAAGATTAAAGGATCATATTGTAGTCTGCGGCGCCGGACGGGTCGGCAAGGAAGTTATCAGGGAACTAATCAGGAAGAAAAAAGATTTTGTGGTTATTGAAAAAGACCTCGCGATCCTGCAGGAGATTCAATCCGAGGGCAATGTTTTATTCATAGCCGGCGACGCCACGGAAGACAGAATTCTGCATATGGCCGGAGTGACTGACGCCAGGGGCGTCATTACCACTATTCCCGATGACGCGGGCAGTTTGATGATCACCATCTCTTGTAAGGATTTCAACCCTGAGGCACATATCGTGGCCAGGGCCACCCGCCCGGAATCAGTTGTAAGGCTTAAGAGGGCAGGCGCCGACACTGTGGTCAGTCCCTCCGCCATAGCCGGCAACAGGATGGCGCTGGCCTCACTGAAGCCGGCAAGTGTAGCTGTCGTTGAGACCCTGATTGACGACCACGAAAACGACCTGAATTTAGAGGAATTACATATAAACAATAAATCAAAGCTGGTTGGCATGAAATTAAAGGACTCCCGGATCAGGGACGACTACGGTATTATGGTGCTGGCTATCAGGCGGGAGAGTAGAAATATCATCAATCCTGAGCCCTCGGAAGTTTTTAGGGTAGGAGATATCCTGGTTTTATTCGGGGCGGCGGATCAGTTGTACCAGTTGGAAAAGAAAGTTGCCGGGGAATAAGTATATAACAAAATTGCATTCATTAATGATAAGTGTCTGATGTTTTATATTATTGTGAATATTATCTTGTGTAGCTCACTTCCAATAAAGTATAATATGTCTAAAAAGGGAGGGAGGATTATATGAGCGACGATAAAAAAATAAAAATGACTTTATTGAAGGGTGAATGTGCCTATTGTAAACAAAAGCGGATTGAAAAGAAAGGGGAGCGCTGGCAGGAAGGAAATGATTCATTATCTCCGTGGTACACAAATTATATATGTTTGGATTGTGGGGAAAGATTCACATTAGTTGAAAAAGAATAAAATCTAATCCGTAAATTTCATTCTGCACTGTGATTTCTTGATCAAGTATCCCTATACAGCTCCTTATTTTAATCTCTTTCGTTTTAGTTATAAAAAAAAATGTATATGCAGTTATAAACCAAATGTTGTTAAAAGCGCTCTAAA
>JBAZQW010000111.1:0-7365 GCA_041645005.1 Desulfotomaculaceae bacterium
TTGTTTAAATCATTAAACATCTTTTTGGCTGTTTGATCCTGGGTATCAATCGCAAACGTTTGTAAATTTGCCGCAGCACTTTCAAGGGTTGCCAGAGTCTGATGCATTTTTTCACCGATAGTCATATTATTCCTCCCTGCAATTTTATTCACTGTTAGTATGCTCCATAATTTTCTTTTTAAGCTGGTAATTTCAAACATCTATTTCATATATATCCTATTATTGGGAAATATAAGAAGCCTTTGGTCAGATTCTGAATATACTGTTCTCAGGGGAGTGGCTTTATATGGTTGTAGTCATCGTGGGTGGAGGCTGGGCCGGGTGTGCAGCGGCTTACTCAGCCAGAGCGGCAGGGGCCGAGGCAGTACTGCTGGAGAAAACCGATATGCTGCTTGGCACCGGACTGGTCGGTGGGATCATGCGCAACAACGGCCGTTTCACCGCCCTGGATGAGCTGTGGGCGCTTGGCGCCGGTGATTTTATCCAGGTAATTGAAGAGGTTGTCACCCACCGCCGGGTCGATTTTCCGGGGCACCTCCACGCTATGCTGTACGATGTGACCAGGATAGAACCCGCGGTCAAAAATTTGCTCTTATCCTGCGGAGTACAGTTAAAGCTGCAAAAAAGGTTTATCGGTGTCACCAAACAAAATGACCGTATTATAGACATAAGCACCGCGGATGAGGAAACCATCGAAGGCGATGTTTATGTGGACTGCACCGGTACAGCAGGTCCGGCTGCTAACTGTACCCGCTATGGCACAGGCTGCGCCATGTGCATCCTGCGCTGCCCTACTTTTGGCCCCAGGGTAAGCTTCACGGCCAAGGTGGGTGTCGCGGAAATAAGGGCGGGAGAAGGTTTTCCCCATTTTGAAGCGATGAGCGGGTCGTGCAAGTTGGATAAGAAGTCATTGTCTGCTACACTGGTGGAAAAGCTGGAAAGCAAAGGTGTTTTGATCATTCCTCTGCCCGCGCACCTGCGAAAAGCGGAGCAGCTTGCCAGGAAAGCCTGTCAGCAGTATGCTTCCAGTGACTTCGTTGAAAACCTGATTATTCTTGACACAGGGCACGCCAAGCTGATGACCCCGTATTTCCCCCTGGAAATTCTCCGTACGCTGGATGGTTTTAAAGACGCCCGCTACGCCGATCCTTATTCCGGCGGCACGGGGAATTCGATCCGCTTTATGGCTATGGCGCCTTGCGATAACAGCCTGCGGGTCCCCGGGGTAAGCAACCTGTTTTGCGCCGGGGAAAAGACCGGTTTGCTGGTGGGCCATACAGAGGCTATTATGACCGGGTTTCTGGCGGGCCATAACGCGGTAAGACTTATAGCCGGCCAAGAGCCGCTGTCTTTGCCGGTTGAACTGGCCTGCGGTGATATTATCTCCTATATGCACGACGAAATGAAAACAACAGACGGAATGGGTAAAAAGTACACTTTCTCCGGCTCAGTTTACTTTCAGCGGATGCAGGATTTGGGGTTGTACACGACAGATGTCCCCGCAATCAAGGAAAGGGTTGCCAAAACGGGATTTGCCGGTGTGTTTAAAAAGCGCCTGGTAGATTAACACCATAGCCTTTTTTATACTGCCTTCCAGTACCTTCCCTCCCTTTTTCCATTTTCTGTACTATTTTTACCCTTTTTTTCATAGTGTTAAAGTAGACAACCCTGGGGGCGGGGGTATTTTTGTGGTAAATTTCGTTTGGCTCGGTATGATTGTCTTTGGAATAATCGTGGCTGCTGTTAACGGCAACATTGAGGTTATAACCAAAGCGGCCCTGGACGGCGCGAACAACGCGGTCAAGATCTCGATCAGCCTTATAGCTATCATCACCTTCTGGCTGGGCATCATGAAGCTCGCTGAGGAGGCGGGCCTGGTCCGGGCACTGGCCTGGCTGGTGCGCCCGGTGCTGCGTTTTCTGTTCCCCAGCGTGCCCAAAGACCACCCGGCCATGGGAGCCATAGTGATGAACCTCAGCGCCAATATTCTGGGACTGGGCAACGCCTCCACACCGATGGGCCTGATCGCCATGCGGGAACTGCAAAGACTTAACCAGGACCGCGATACCGCCTCAGAGGCCATGTGCACTTTTCTGGCCTTAAACACTTCGTGCATTACTCTGATCCCCACCACGATCATAGGCATTCGCCTTCTCTACGGCTCCGCTGACCCTACCGATATAGTGGGGCCGACCATTATGGCCACCGCTTTCAGCATGGTGGCGGCGATTATAGTGGACCGGGTGCTGCGCCTGATTTATTCCGGCAGGAGGTGATCTTTTGTTTGAAATTATCGCCGAACTGTCCCGCTGGGCGATCCCGGTCATTCTCCTGGTGGTGCCTGTAATTGCCGTCCTGCGCGGCGTAAAGGTGTATGAAACCTTTATTGACGGCGCGGAAGCAGGCTTTGCCACTGCCATTAAAACCATCCCCTACCTGGTGGCGATGATGGTCGCCATAAGTATCTTCAGGGCTTCAGGGGCAATGGAAGTGCTGGTGGCCGTATTGTCCCCGGTCCTCAATTTCATCGGTTTGCCGGCGGAAGTGCTGCCCCATGCTATTATGCGCCCGCTTTCAGGCGGGGCGGCGCTGGGCATTGCTTCAGATATAATAAAAACATACGGCCCGGACAGCTTCTTGGGACGCCTGGTATCCACCATGCAGGGCAGCTGTGACACCACCTTTTATGTGCTGACGCTGTATTTCGGCTCGGTTGGCATAAAAAAGTACAGGTATTCGGTGATTTTAGGGCTGGTAGCCGACTTCACCACACTGGCGGCTTCAGTGTTTATTGTCAGGACGATCTTTTAGTCCAGCAGAGGCTATAATTGACAACCGGTTCTTATTTTGTTAAATTTTAAGGACATTCGATGTGTCCTTATTTTTTTGGAAGATGGGAGAACTTATGGAACGGCTGCAAAAATTCATGGCCAGGGCGGGAGTGGCCTCGCGGCGCCGCTGCGAGGGAATGATCACTGCCGGCATGGTAAAAGTAAATGGCAAGGTGGTCAGCCAGCTTGGCGCCAAGGTTGATCCGGCCAGGGACAAAATACAGCTTGGCAATGAAACGCTTTTTCCGGCGCTGCAAAAACAATACATTCTTATGTATAAGCCCCGTGGCTATATCACAACCATGAGTGACGAAAAAGGCCGCAAAAAAGTAACAGACCTATTAAAAGTAAGCACCGGGCGAGTCTACCCGGTCGGCAGGCTTGATTACGACAGTGAAGGGCTGCTGCTGCTGACCGACGATGGTGATTTGACCTACGCTTTAACCCACCCCGGGCGGCATGTTCCCAAAACCTACCAGGTGCGGGTGACCGGAGTGCCGGAACCGGTAAAGCTGGAGCAAATGGCTGCAGGCCTGCCGCTTGATGACGGCCAGACCGCCCCCGCCAAAGTGCATCTCACCGGACAGAGAGATGGTAACGCACTGCTGGAAATCACCATTTACGAGGGGCGCAACCGGCAGGTGAAGCGGATGTGCGAGCACATCGGCCACCCGGTGCTCCGGTTAAAGCGGATAAGGTTCGGTGACCTCGTCCTCGAGGGACTGCGGCCGGGGGAATATCGCCACCTCAGTGGGGAAGAAGTAAACAGGTTGAAAGAAAAAGCCGGCCTGGGGCAAAACAATTAAAACGCTGTCCATTATGTGGGTAAAATAGCATAGCATGGAGTAATTGAGCAGGAGTTTCAAAAGCAGGGGAGAATTATCTAAAAAAGTTGCAGTTTTTTGAGACGCCCAATGACAGTGGGAGGGATTCTTTTGCCGAAGAGCCATGGTGCTGATGGCACGGGAGATAGGGACGGGGTGTTACTTAAAGTACGCCTTGATTTTAAGGGTACCGGCAAGCCCGGCCGCTTTTTGTTCGGGGGCAAGCCCACGGACAAGGCAGCGGAAGAGGCCAGGGAGCAGCAGGTCGCTGTTTTTCGTAATGTCCCTCTCCAGGGAATTCAGATTGCGGATATAGATGCCAGTGCTGATGTGTACACAGTACATGATGATTTGACCAACAGCGATACGGCTTATGCTCCATTGGTGCTCACCGTTAAAGCTGACAGCCTGGAAAATACGCTCCGTTTTATTGCCAGGGATGATTTCAGGAAAATAGAAATACTCGATCCCGCCTTTGTCACCTTGAATCACTCAGACATTGAGAGGCTGCTGTTTAAAGTGTACGAGGAAATGAAAGAATTCAGGCAGAGGTTGGAAAAGAAATATAACTTTAAATAGCCGGCCATACAGCTTCTCCCCCCCCAAAGTATATTTTACCGGTCAGGGTCATACACTTTACTGGATAAGTACAGCCTGGGGGAGACAAGATGAAGAGACCGGTTAGCTGGCTCTGGATTGAAAAACTGGACAGCTGCCTGATCATGATGGTGCTAGGCGTGGCTGTCCTGGCCCTGGCCGCGCAGGCCTGGCTGGCAAGCAGTCATCTCAAAGAAGCGGCCTGGCCGGCTTTTTCACGCGAACTGGAGCGAACTGAACGTATCAGCATGGCCGGGGACCCGCGCAATCCTGTTATTACCCTGAGGCTAAACAAGTACTCCGCGCTGCCGCTGGCCAGGCTGCTGGTAAACGGAGAGGCGGGAGGGCAATTCAAGGACCGTTATGTCACGGTGTTCGTCCGGGAAGGCGACCTCCTGGAAATAGACGGCACCCGTTATGACCGGCCGTTTGAAGTTGAAGTATTGGATGTATCGGGGGGAGTTGTCTCGCCGGTACCCGGCGCTATGGTCAAAGTACAGGGAACTGTCAGCACTGTTGGGAAGGTGCGCCTGTCAGAAAGATAGAATAGGGTTGTTTGCTTTTAAGAGGCCGCACTATTATAATATTGCCAGGAGGCACTAAATATAGGAACTCTTGCACTCCTGTACGGAGTGTGTTTTAATTTTTAACAAAGGTGGTTGGAGCATGACCCTTTACGGTAGCCGCAAAGTTGCCAGTGTGGCGATAGAAATGGCGCTCACTGACAGCAGGGAGCAGGAAAAGGAATATAAGCTGCGTTTTGCCAAAGAAGGTATCAAGACAGCGGCTGTTGATTACGGCGGTGACTTTATCTCATCGGTTAACAAGATTATTGAGCGGGCTGTGGTGGCTTCCAAGCGGGAGGGCGTAATCAAGGAAGTGCACGCTGACGAGGGAGCGGTGGCGGGCGCTACCAGGGAAGCCCTGTCACAGGTGATGCCAAAGGCGATAGGTTTTAATGTCGGCGGTAAAATCGGCATCGCCAGGAAGGACGACCATATCAGCGTGGCCATATTTTTTGGGGTGGGTTTGCTTCACCTTGATGAGGTCGCTATCGGTTTGGGCCACAGAGCGGTTCAGTCCTGAGACTATATTGAGGAGGACGGCAGCATGGCGTGTAAGGCTTTAAGGGGAATACGCGGGGCTATCACTGTAGAACGGAATGAAGCGGCGGAAATCGCTGCCGCCACCAGGGAGTTAATCGAGGCTATAACAAAAGAAAACAGCCTTGACACCGAAGATATCGCCAGCGTGATATTTACAGTCACTTCAGATCTGGATGCCGAGTTTCCGGCATCCGCTGTGCGGGAGATGGGGTGGCGGTATATCCCGCTGCTGTGCGCCAACGAGATCAATGTGCCGGGCAGCCTCGGCAGGTGCATCAGGGTTCTGATCCATGTGAACACCGAAAAGTCACAGAAAGATATTAAGCACGTATATCTTAAAGGCGCCGCTGTTTTGCGGGAAGATCTAAGCTTGTTGTAGGTTCGATTTCAATCGAACATCTTTGCAAATTGAAGCGGTTGGTAAAGGTTGGCCTCAACCGGAATGCCCCGCTTTTTTTGTCTAAAAAAAGGGATTAACGTAAGTATTATAGAAATAGGCATAAAAAGGATTTGCAGGAAAGGGGACATATCTTCAGAGTAATATAAGGTGCTGGGACACCGCTATGTCCCCGGTTCTAAACATATTAGAGAAGATTTCTCCCCTAAATTAAGGGTGAATTTTGTGGAGTTTTTAAATTGGCTGCAAAATACCGACCAGGGGATATTTTTATTTGTTCTTTCTTTTGCCAACGCCATTATTCTCCCGGTGGGGCCGGAAGTGGCTTTTATCCCCATACTAATGGTCAGCCATGAAAAGTTTTTGCCTTACGCCATGTATTGTGTTGTTGGGAACGTACTGGGGCTGATGCTCATCTATACCGTGTCGTATTACTGGAGCCAGACTTTTATGGATAAGTACGTTTCTCCGGCAAAGATTGAAAAAGGCGTGGCTGTATTCACCAAATACGGTCCATGGGCACTTGTCATCGCGTCGATGTTTCCTTTTTTCCCGTTCCGCATTCTGGTGATCATTTCCGGTTGTCTGAAGCAAAAGCCGCTCACGGTTTTTTCCTTCCTGCTTGTAGGTAAAACCCTGAGGTTTTTCGGCTACGGTTTTTTAATCGCCAAACTGGGCGAGTCGGTGATCAAGTATTTGAAGTGAGTTTAACCGACTACCATAGCCAGGGCAAAAGTGCCACAGGCGAGCGGAGCTTAGAGACGCTGTCCTGTGGTTTCTTTTTTTTCTAATTTGTAGCGGCGAGTACAGACCAGAAAATTGCTCGTAATAACATAGACCTGTAAATATTTTCAATGTATTGCAGGAAATTTGTCACAACAGGCAAAAGTATACATCTAAGTTGCCATTATCCATTGCCAGAGTATCGATCCTAGGAGCCTGTCTGAATATTAACTGCAAACAGGATTTATGGAATTAAATGTCGAAATATACAACATTATGATCAAAGGATATAAACCATACAGCCCTAACCAAATATATTTATTTCCGCCGTCACCTCAGGAATGGTTACCTAAAGACCACATAGTTTACTTCATTAGCGACCTGGTCGATAATTTAGACCTGTCAACAATCTATAAGGAGTATGAAAAAGAAACACGCGGCCAACCGCCCTTTCACCCGGCCTTAATGACCAAGATACTGTTTTATGCCTACTCTCGCGGCATATTCTCCTCACGAAAGATTGCTTCCCGGCTTTATGAGGAGGTGGCATTCATTATTCTGGCCGGCGGAAACAAACCTGACTTTAGGACAGTCAACGAATTCAGGCGGCGACATATTAAAACCTTATCCAATATTTTTGTGCAAATCCTCAATATCTGTGAAAAAGCCGGATTAGTTGGCCTAAAGCACGTTTCCTTAGACGGCACTAAAATCAACGCCAATGTCTCCAAACATTCCGCCATGAGCTATGGCCGCATGAAAACCGAGGAAGAGAGGCTTGAAAAAGAAATCAAAAAGCTTCTTGAAAAAGCAAACCACCTTGATCTAAAAGAAGACAAACTATATGGCAAAGACCGCCGTGGCGACGAAATTCCTGAAGAACTGGC
>JBAZQW010000112.1:0-7334 GCA_041645005.1 Desulfotomaculaceae bacterium
AGGGATAAAAGATACTAGGTTAATTCTACCAGAAGCGACTTTATCCTCCTTATTATATAAAAAAAGAAATCCAGGCAGTCCTCGCTAAGTTTTGCGATGGCAGTCTCCAGACGCCGCGGCAACTCACCATAGTCAAAAACAAACAGCGCCTTGCTGTTTCACCCAGCAAGGCGCTGTGTCCGAGGTAGAAAACAATTAGTTTAGATTTAGTGTTCTATGGGTCAGGTGTGATGAGCATTTGTGTCATCATGGTTTCTCTTTCAGATACAACGCACTCAAGTTGAGCCAATAATTGATAATATCCTGTCGGGAATCAACATTAATATCGATATTACTGAAGACGAGCAGGACGGTCACTTCCGGGGTTTCCAACTGCAGGCTCATGTCCTTTAAGGTCGCCTGTAAGGGTGCCGTCTGACCTGGCGGGTATGCCGCGGCAATCTGATCGATATAAGCGTTCATGTCCTGCTCGAGGATCACGCGATCGTCCAGTTCGATCTTCAAGGTCGGTATGCCATTCGGGGGGGTCATCGTCCAATTGATTAGATACGAGCCTTTGTCTCCGTCTATCGTGACCGAGGCCTTATCTTTTTCCTGCTGCATATTAACCACCCAGCGATAATCGCTGATGTCGATAGCCCCGGGCGGCAACATCAGGGAGGTCCCCATGTACCCCCCGGGTCCAGGTGCAATATCAGGCTTTGGCCAGGTTTGCTCGAAGCCAAGTTTGGTTTTGAATACCCCGCTTTCACTGAGGCGCTTGTCAAACCAGGCCGGCAGCTTCGCATCCTCAGCGTAAGCCAGGTAATTGACCGCATCGGTAATTGATTCGCGCACAGCTAGTTCCGGTGCGCTGGCCGCGGGGACCAGTTGATCGCCCTTTAGCATACCCTGGCTGACCAGCAGGTTTTCCAGGCGGTTGACCTGGGAGGTGACCGGCAGTGCCTGGTAACCGACCACCGGCAGAACTGAGAAAATAGCCAGCGCACAGACCAGGGCAGCAATCGCCGGATGGGCTTTGTCCTTCAGGATTAGCAGCAGGACAGCCGCCACCACAGCAACAATCCAGATCAGGATGAAGTAATATTCGGTCATTTTGAGGCCTGACTTGCTCAACTGGATTAATAGGGCCCAGGCCTCGAACGCGAGGATCACCAGCGCGGCGAATGGATAAATCCGGCGGTAGAATTTCGCCAGCCCTGATTCGTTGTAGGTGACCATCACATGGAGCCAGATCCCGCCGACCGTATATCCGGTCGCGATACCGGAGAGCTGTAAGAATACGGGCCACACTCCGGTCACAATGATTTTGCCCGTCCAGATCAGCAGGACGGCAGTCAAAGCCAGTAAGATCGGAATTATAATATACTCGAAGAGAATCTCGACAAACCGCGGCTGTTTCTGGGCTTCTTCACGGTGTTCGTCAATCTGCCCCTTGCGTAAGTCCGGAAAATAACCAACAAAAATTGCAAAGGTCAGGAAACCGACCAGGGTCCCGAGATACTCGTAGACTTTCACGCTCATCTCCTGGTAAAGCAGGGCTTGGAAGGCACCTGCAACTGCGGAGGACCCGGCCATAATCACCCCTCCGTAGATCAGGGCTATGATGAGAGCCTTTTGGGTCATGAAAAAGGAACGGGCGAAGTCTGACTGGTCTTTGGGATAGCCGGCCAGAATGATAAAGGCAATGAAACTGACCAGAATAGCCGCGCTGACACGGGCTGCAGCCAGGACCGAGACCCTGGCAAAACGAGATGCGTCCACAGCCGGGTCAGTCCCGCCAAACAGATAGAGCAACAGGAAGGTCGCGGCCACGGCCGCGGCGCCGAGCAGGTTGGCAATCAGGAACGCCCTGGCCGTGTTGAATCGGCTCTGGGCCGCTGTGATCGCGGCCAGGCTGAAAACAGCGCCCAGCGCGAAAGACCAGTGCAGGCTGTTGAACAAAAAATTATAGGCCTCCTGTTGGGGCCAATCAAGTTGAATCCTGATCATCGTCACGATCGCGAAAGCCAACGCGCTGGCGATCGCGGCAGGGAATGTCTGAAAGGCCTTGGCTGCTCCTTTGGAAATTTCCGAGATCGACCGGGTAAAAGCATTCATGGTCCGCACCTCCTAATTGACGTAATCCGGATTATTTTGACCGCTCTTGACAATATTATTATAATCGATTACGTACATATTTTGTTAAAGATGGTGAAGTAAAAATAAATTCTAGTTCGCAGGCGCCGAGTGATTATCCTGAGTTTGCTGAGTTCCTGATGAAAGAAGGAATCGATTCCATGTCCATCAACCCGGACTCGGTGATGAAGATCACTCTTAAAGTTCTCGATATGGAAGATAGGCTTTCCAGGAGTTCCTGATTGAAATATATGAAAAATAATAGTTTCCAAACAATAAGAGAGCCCAGAATTTGGGCTCTCAGACTCTATTTACCACTTGCCTTTGCTTATATGGCTGGCAATTTCAGCTTTGCTTCTTTGCTTCAAAACCCACGCCTCATCATGTGCTTTTTTAAATACTTCTACACAAGGAGGGTCAAGATTTATAGCGATCCCTTCTTTTGCTATGTTTTTAATTTTCATAGCTAATCTTCCGATTTCCATGTGGATATCATTGGTGCGATCTGAATCAAAAACTTTTTTTGCATCTTCTGCGGACATAGCGGAGTACTTCTCCTGAATTTCGGGTAACCGATATAACCGAATATCACATCCAGACAGTCAGGCAGTTGATCGCCGACAACCCTACATGGAACCGCAGCATGCTGTCGAGGGAACTCTGCCGATTCTGGAACTGGATTATTAACAACAAAGATTAACCGTTTTGCTTTTTGTTCTTGTGACCAGCCAATCCATTTTTCACGGTGGCCGCTTTTGAAGGCAGAAGCCCCCCAGCCAATTAGCGCAACCCATTGATCATTCAACACGGCCATATTTTAGCGCCTTGCCGGTCAGTGTACGAAACCCCAGATAATGGTGCTCGTTCATCAAGTCGTTCCAATGCTTTTCTTCCTCAGATGTAATGGGGCGAACGACCAGAGCTTTGAGGTTATCGTTTTGAGGAATATTGGTATTGTCCGGTGTTGTTCTGGTTGTGTCCATAAAGATATTGTAAAACATGTTACAGTAAAAAATCAGACAAATTCTGTAACTTAAGCGGTTTTAGAGTAGTTTATTACTTTGACGTGACCCTGGGCCTTTTCACCCAATAGTTCATATAAATGATATAACCCGCTGCCAAAAGACACATCGTTCCGTACAAGAAGGGATAAAAGTATGGCGGCAGGGCGGTCGTGATTTCGTAACGCAGGTAGCGGTTAAAATAACGAAAAATAGAGAAGCAAAAAAAGAATGCGGCAAAGGCGGTACCCGGCGCCGCTTGCCTTTTTAAGATAAGATAGGCTACCCCGCCGCAGATAAGCGCCGCCAGCAATTCATAGAGCTGGGTGGGATGAGTTGGCAGGGAAGACTGGAATAAAGTAACCCAGCCTTTTGATAAATGAGCCCAATGGGCAAGGCTGAACATGGGAAAGGAAACCCCCCAGGGCAGGTCGGTCTCTTTCCCGAAGCAACAGCCGGCCATGAAGCACCCTACCCGCATGATAGCTATAGATACGCCAAGTGCCGGCGCGGTAGCGTCTGCCAATCGGGGGATGTTGACCCGGCTGAAAAGACAGGCTATCCCTCCGGTTACCAGCGCCAGCACCAGGCCGCCGTAAAGTGAGAAGCCGTAGGACTGCAGGTTGTAAAGCAAGCCAGGGTCGGCGGCGTACATGTCGGGTCGGTGGTAGTAATTAAGGAGGCGCGCTCCCACCAACACAGCCAGTGCCATCAGCACGAGTATAGGCAGGCTCTTTTTCCAGGGAATCCCCTGCCGGGTCGCCAGGCAGGCGGAAGCCCCGACCATAGTCAGGGCCGCCGCTGCCAGGAAGACCGGATAGACGAAAATTATAATATTACTATGGGCAGTGGTTATCTGCCATAAAATCGGATGCATTTAAACCGCTCCTACTGCTGCTTGGTTATCTGCCAGGACCCACCGATGAACTCCAGCAATCCGCCTTGCTCGGTAGGCATTTTCATGTTATATTCACCGCTGATCTGGTTGCCCTTTAACTGTCCGTCGAAGCGTATGATGGCGCCATTTTCATTTATTTGAAAATAGACGTCCGTGCCGTCATAGCCCAGGATTAACGGAAAAGTATTACCCGGCTTGCCGTCAAAACCAATAAAGGTTACCTCGGCTTTTAGCGGGTCTTTAAGGTCTTTGCGTTCAAACACGTTCATCTTAATGCCTAAGGTTTTGCCTTTCATCTCTTTCATAATCGCTACAATATCTATACCCTCGCACTCCTTGGAGTCCGCATTAGGCTTGTACTCGCTGGGGATGCTCTCCAGCACCCGCTCGATAAGGGCGGTACCGGTCCAGAGGCCAGCCAGATCGGGAGCCAGGTCCACCTTCCATTTACTGCCGGAATCCGTCCGGGTAACAAGCACTGTGGCGTTGTCTTTCTCAGTGGTGACACTCCAGTCCAGGGTTCCATTGGCGGCCAGGTGCTTGGTGGTGCTGCCGCCGATCGCCCCGCCGCCCTGGAGTTCAATCGTGGCATCGGTACCGTCCTGGGCTAATACACCGGGCAGGGTGGCGGTGATCTTCCAGTCCTTCACCGATTTGGGATCGCTCTCCGCAATCAGGTCGATCCTGGTGCCGGCTAAAGCGTCCTCCATGGTCAGGGGCTTCAGGCCCTGGGCCTGGCGCATGTCGTTAATCACTCTGAGCACCGCCTGGTCGACGGCTAATATCCCGCTGCCCAGTCCGGGTGGGGCGAGGTTAGTCTGGTAGCCTGGTTCTCCCGGCTTGCCTACAGTAGTCCCCTTGCTGGCGGTCTCCTTCAAGATGTTTTTGATCTCTGCCGCGGTGAGCTTGGGATTTAATGAGCGCAGAATGGCCACTGCGGAGGTCACCTGTGGCGCCGCGTTGCTGGTGCCGCCACCGGAATTCAACACCTGCCCTTTTTCGTTGAGCCCCCGGACGGCTTGATCACCCGGCGCGGCCAGGGTGACTTCAAAGTTGGGGCTGGACATATTGCTGCTGGGAGCCCTGGTTCCGTCGTTCATTACATTGCCCACGGTGATCATGTTGGGCAGGTTCAGTCCGCTGGGGAACCGCTTGGTACCGTCCACGACCTTGTTGTCGTTGCCGGCGGAGCAGACGAAGATAACGTCGGGGTGTTCTACAGCCATCTTCTCGAAGAACCGCTTATAACCGGCGGCTACTTCGGGATGGGCGTTAGTGTTGCCCCAGGAGCAGTTGATGGTCCTGGCTCCTTTATCGATGGCGGACTTAAGTGCCACCAGGTCTCCCAAAGCCTGGGTAAAACCGTTGCTGTAGGTTACCTTGGTCGGGTCGTTCGGATCGGGACCCGGCGCCCAGGTATTGCCATAGGGAGGAGCGAAATCATTAACCATGTTAACCTTGAGCTTTTTCCCAAGAGCTCCCGAGGCGATGCCGGTGATCCCGCCGTTGTCAGGATTGGCCGCGATGATGTTGGTAACTCCGGTGCCATGGCTGCCAGCGAGATGATCACTTCCATCAGGTTTCTTGGCGGGGGCATTGATAGTGTCGCCGCCCACCTCAATTCCCCCTTCGAACTCTCCGTGGCCTTTATACAGCCCGTCGTCCACCACGGCCACGCTGACCTCTGATAGGTTGGCCTTCGAGGCTTTGATCAGGTTCCAGGCACGCTGCACCCCGACCACCTCGTAGCCCTTTCCGTTGTCGCCCTTGTAGATCGGGTCATCGATTGAACTGACCTGCACACCGGCAAGTTTAACGTCCGGGAAGGTTTGCTGGTTGGGGAAGGCCAACTCCACACCACTGTTCTGTTTGGCCGCGGCCAGGGCCTTGATCAGGTCAGCCTCGGTCCTGGTGCCGATCTCGATCTGGTACAGGTTGATGTAAACGAAGAAGCCTACCACCTTGCCGCCCAGGGCGGAAGCTACCTGGTCGGCGTCCTTCTGCTTCAGGCCGTCCTTGAGGACTACAATAACCTGGTTGGCAGGTACCACACCCCAATCCTTGGTTTTTATTAGATCCCCTTGGACCGGGAGCTTCACGCTAGCCTTGCCCAGGGTAGAGGAGGTGAGCATCTGCTTCAGGGTCGGAAAATACCAGTAGACGCCTAAAGCGGCGCAAGATACTAAAACCACTGCTAAAAGGATGGCTATCAATTTCTTGGCGCCGCCAGGCTTCTTACCTTCAGGTGGTTGTGGCGGCGTCAATGATTCTTTAATTTCGGACTTACATGAACCACAAATTTTGTCTTCAGGGCTTATGTCCCCCCCGCACGATTGGCATTGCATTGAATCCTCTCCTTTTTCTGCATAGACTTTTAGATAATAACTAATTAGCTGTTTATATGAGACAGCTCTATCTATGAATAACAGCCACTAATCTCAAAGATAGGCTTTATACACCTCCTTAATTATTTTGCAGGGCTTACAAAGGCATGTTTCACTAATTGTTACCTTTTAAGCATCAGACCGCACCCTCCGCAGAACCAGACTCCAGGATTAATTGATCGGCCGCATCTTGGACATGAGCCAGACTGGACTGAGCTTTCTACTTTTTGTTCGCGCCAGGCTAAAATACTTAAGGTTAAGGATATTAATGCAACACATGCTATAATTAGAATACCAATCAATTTACTCACTCTTATATCCTCTCAAGCTGTAATGTGCGCGAAAACTTGTAGGTGCACCTATCCGGATTAAAGCTAACAAGATACATATTACCTACCGATAAGTGCTTATCAATTTAAAAATCATAATCCTTATATTAATTTAATAAAACTACCCTTTGGGGTAGTTTTGTTTTTAAGCCAAGGCTAAAAGAACCTACCCCAGTTACCCACCCCATTCTAAAGACATAAAAAATACACCCAATTGGGTGATTTACTTGTTCGACAAAAAATGGTATGTTTTGTAGAAGAAGATAATTTAGCTTGAAAGATTTATAATAATGAAAGCTCCTCTGAAAATTAACTTAAAACCGTCAGATTCGGTTCAAAACGCGCTAGCGCTTGCCTTTATCTTTACCTGGATTCTCTCATTTCCTATGCACGGTCCATTTTTGGAGGAGATATTCGGGGCAAAGGCATATATCCTGGGACACACTTTTACCTTGAGCCACGGTCTGGGGCTGATTATCTTTGCCTTTTTACCTCCTGTCGCGTCAAATGATAAAAGATTTATAATATTTTCCGGTGCAGTAATTTTCTTTCTGACATCTATATGGACTTTTTCCCCTTCAATTAACCCGAGCATCATCAGTTG
>JBAZQW010000113.1:0-7272 GCA_041645005.1 Desulfotomaculaceae bacterium
TGGGCGCTATCATCCGTACTGGTATAATTCCAGAGCAGAGTGTTTTCTAAAAGATACCTTTCCATATTGACGGGCAGGGGCGCCTCTTTTTTGCTGGATAAGTCAAAGTTTTTGCCATAGACAATCCTGCCCGTGGTATCAATAAACAGGGTCAGGTTGATCCCGAGTCCAGTATATGTGGTATCCGGCAGATTGACTTTTACATAATCTTCAAAGTATGTTTATACCTCTTCCAGGTAGTTTCTCAATTCAATCAGGTGCATTTTTTCTTCTTCAAGCAACTTGTAAATGATCCTGTTTACTTTTTGCGAGTGTATACGCACAGTTAACTCGTGAAAAAGCAGGATAGCGTCTTTTTCAGCTTCAATCGCAATTGACAGCACATCCTTGAAAGAATCTATTTTCTCCGCCAGATCTTTTATCCCGGAAATATCGGGGAAAATGATGCCCTTGCCAATAGCGTTCAGGTAGCTCATACCTTCCTGCTCCAGTGTCTCATCCCCGCTATATTCATTAATAATTTGGGCAAAGATCTTCTTATGCTCTTTTTCATCCCCGGCCAGTTTCAAAGCAAGCTGTTTTACCCTGTCATCCTTAACTAAACCAGCCAGAGTAGTATAAAATCTATATCCTCTTTCCTCCATTAAAAGCGCCATTTTCAAAATATCGACCAGTTTCGTCTGTTTTTCCATCTGTCAACCTCCAACCCCGTTATCTCGAACTTAAATTACCCAATTGACGATTTTTTTAATTATCGTTTGCTCAGGGATAAGCTACAGGCGGAGGAGGCGGCGGAGATTCATTATCCCCGGTTTTCTTTAAATCAACTATTTCAGCTTCCAACTGGCGTATGCGCTTTGTCTTTTTGTAAGACCACATAAACCCCAAAAAAAACATCGCCAGTGCCCCGAACGCCGCCGAAACCAGGATAATAATCACTTTTGAGGCCTCTTGCATTTGCCAGAATAAAAAGTAGATAACAACTTTTTCAGTGTTCTGCACGGCAAATATGGCCACGATCAAAGCGAATAATATCCCCAGTACCAGATATAGTTGGGCTCTACTCAAAACACACCCCCCTTTCTGAACAAAATGAATCAAATAATCTACGCCCTGCCAACGCAGATTAACTCTAAACCGCTTTAAGCTCTGAAGTGCAGTTGGGGCAGCGCAAGGCCTTTAAAGAGACCACCGAGCAGCAGAAAGGACATTCCCTGGTGGTTACAGGCGGGCTTTCCTCCTGGCGCTTCAGTTTGTTTATCTGCCTTATGATAAAGAAGATTATAAAGGCCACTATCAGAAAGTCTATCACCGTATTTAAAAACATGCCGTAATTAATCGTGGCCACCCCTGCAGCCTTGGCCTCACTAAGGGTATTATAAGTTTTTCCTGATAAATTAATAAAAAGATTTGAAAAATCAACTTTACCCAGCAACAGACCGATGGGCGGCATAATAATGTCGTTAACCAGTGAGGTAACGATTTTACCAAAAGCCGCTCCGATAATGATACCCACAGCCAGATCGATCATACTGCCCCGCATGGCAAACTCTTTGAATTCCTTTATCATAAAAACCCTCCTTTTTTTCGGTTTTTCTATGAATAAAGATTTGTGCCTTATCTTATTATAATAACTTTAACATACTAAATAAATATTACCTGATCATTCCGCAACTATTAATTTTGTTAAAAACCGCTTGTAATGATTCTTTCACAGGATAAAAAAGGACTCACCGCGCTGTTGTAGAAAAACTAAGCAAGCTTCTTTCTTGTAGGCGACCTCCAGCGAGGCTGGGAAAAATGCCTTATGGATATTAAAAGGCACAGCCTCCAGCATCCATTCCACATACCTGGTATTGTTCACATGGTTGTTTGTGTCGATATCACTCAAGCGGACCATGAATTCCATCCCGGGATCATATGAATCCGCAGTTTCAATCCCGGCAAATTTGATGTATTCATTCTGTTGATGGTTAACCCCAAAGGCCTCAGCAATTTCTAATGGTACGCGCACCGGCCGGTTCCGGTTTAAGTCGTAAAAAACCCACCGGGAAACAGCGGTCCCTAAAATGTTATTCTGATCATCCCTGATCTTAAATTCTCTGAAAGCATAGAACCTCTCAAATTTACAAACCCTGGTCTCAACAAGTAGGTTTTCCATCCAGCAGGGGTATCGCTCCATATTTATTGACCAATTGGTCAGAATCCAAATAAGTCCCTGGTCAATCAGCTTGCCGATCCCATACCCGCATGCCTCGGACTGTCTGACCGCGGTTTCCTCAAAATAGTTAAGCACAGCCATCGGCGAGGCCTGCCGCTGGCTGTTTATTTCATAATAATGAACACTATTTTTAGTCTCATATATACTCATAATTAATTTTATTGCATCCAGGTCCTGAAAACAATAAAATCTTCATTGGCGCAGTTGTTGCATTTTCTTTGTATGCCTTCCCCGTACTTTACCCGGCCAGCCATAAAATCCAGCTGCTTTTGGGCGCTTTTTTCCAGCACCTGGTCAGAACCGCAATTGCCGCAGATTAACCTGAAACCGGCCATATGATCTACCTGCCTTTCGCCACGACCGCCTCTGTTACTTTGGCCTGGAAGGGGCTGAATCCCATGGAAATCAACTTAACTATATCAATATTCGTCTTATACACCATGCTCCTGAAACCAGGGGTTTTCATTATACTTAATAAAAGATCAAAATCCCTGTTGGTGGCCTTATTCATCAAGTATCTCAGGTTTATTAATTCCATGTATTTTTTCTTCAACTCTTTAAGCAGTACATTTATATCCTTTCCGGTGATGATGCTCCTTGCCGTCATAACACCACTGTATATGGCGTTGAATTGTCCGAACCCCAAAAACGGTTCCACACCCCCGCCGGCCACCCCCGCGAAATATATTTTCCCGATCCTGTTGGTGGTGACAAAGCCTGCCTGGTGGGGCAATTCCCAGGATTCCAGCAGGTCATATTTTTTTAATATATCCCGGGACTCCAGAAAACGCTGCCAGTAGTGGTTTAACTCCTCATGCTCAATATTCTGAATGACATGGGTAATCACCGCCTTATGCCTGCTGTATGGCGCGGAATAAATATAGGCCCCCTTGGTCAGCTCATTATCCAGCCACATCTGGATAGTGTCAGCTGCGAAATCCCCGGCAAAAATACCACCCTTGAGCCACGCGCTCAAAACCTGCCGCCAGATGCCATACCGTTCGGGCACTGTCTTCAGGCCGTCCGCTACCACAACGAAATCAAAGTCACTAAGAATCTCTTCCGGTTGGACAAAGCTGTTAAGATGAACCTGCGACTTGACCATCCTGTAAAGCTGTTTTTGAATCGAGTTTTCTTCTTTCCCGCGAATGATCAGGTAGCCTAAAGGGCCAGTTACCACGACCTGATTATGGGGGGAATAGTGTATAACTTTATTAAGACTGTTTAAGGGAATAAGCTTGATGCCAAGTTTCCGATCCAAATACTTTAGAGTATCAGAGGTTATAGACCGGGTAATCAGGTTCAGAAAGGAAGAAACGTGCGGGATATACTCACCGATAAAATCGTTGCGCTCAAATATAACCGGCTTAAGTCCACATCTTTCCAATTCTATGGCGCAAGACATCCCGGCGGTGCCTGCCCCGATGATTCCTACTCTCATACCGTACCTCAACCTGTTTTGATCATTAGTATTACCCTTTATTATCCTAAAAATAAAACAGCGCCCGGGGGGCTCAGATTGTCGACAACGAGTTGAAGGCAGTCCAATTTCGCCCGAAGTGAGCTGTAGTTTACTAGACGCGAAGTAGAGGAGCCAAGCGGTTTCAATACCATGGACGGCTTTGTCTACAACCTGCAGCACCCGGGGGCACTTGATAATTATAAATGAGTTAGAATCTACAAATTAATAAAAGAAACTCTGTTGCGTCCTTCCTCTTTTGCTTGATACAGCGCCGCGTCAGCTGATGAAATCAGTTCCCTGGCAGCATCTTCCCGGCTTGGAACAGCAGTGGCTACACCCAAACTGATTGTCAAATAGTTGCTGACGAGTGACTTTTCATGTTCGATTTTCAGTGATTCAACCTTATCCCGCAATAGTTCCGCCACTTTAACAGCACCTTCCAGATCGGTTTCCGGCAGTACCACAATAAATTCTTCCCCGCCAAAACGGGCCACCAGGTCCCCGGCCCTGTTAACAGCTTTTTGCAGCGCCTCAGCCACCCTGCGCAAACATTCATCCCCTTTAAGATGGCCATAGGTATCGTTATAATACTTAAAATAATCAATATCACACATGATCACAGACAGCGGCTTGCCTGTCCGCACAGAACGCATCCATTCTCTATCAAAATATTCTTCAAAATAGCGCCGGTTGACAATCCCAGTTAAACCGTCAAGGGTTGAAAGAGCTTTTAGTTTTTCTTCAGCCTGTTTTCGTTTGGTAATATCCCGGATAGACTCAATGGCGCCAATAAAAGAACCTTCACCATCAAATAGTG
Source organism: Desulfotomaculaceae bacterium (assembly GCA_041645005.1). GTDB lineage: Bacteria > Bacillota > Desulfotomaculia > Desulfotomaculales > Pelotomaculaceae > Pelotomaculum_B. The sequence continues at coordinate 4,501 of JBAZQW010000113.1, forward strand.
GAGACGCCTTAGTCCATATGCAAGCGCCTTTTCCGCCAAAAATGGATGGCCTGAAACTTTCCGCAAAAAGCGTGTTTCCTTTTCTCTCTACCAGATCATATTGATTTTCAAATTCCGAATCTGTTTCCTGGTCATCCTGAAATAAATAATCAACCAGCATCAGCCTCTTTTCTCCGTAAAAAGGGACTGAGTACATACTGTCACCTTTACCCAGTATATCCTCCTTTTTCAGGCCAGTCATTTCTTCAATAGCCCTGTTCCAGGCGATAACCTTTTTATCCGCATCAATAACAAAAGTGGCGTCGGGTAAAAATTCAATTATATTTAAAAGTTCTTGATGGGTAGATTTAAGTTTCTTTTCTCTTTCACTCAGTTCCTTAAAAATCATTTCGTAAGGAGCGTTAATACCGTAAAGAAATATACCCCAGTAAACCAGGTAATAGGCAATTATCTTGAAAATATGCCCAATAAAGTTCATCAAACCGTAAACATCGGTATATAAAGTAAAACTCATTTCAGAAAGAATTGTCACAACCATAGCAGCTATCATGATCTTGTATAAGAACTGGTTTATGTAATCCCTCTCAAAATAGAGTTTAGCGATTGCCCCAAGAAATACGATGGATATTATATATTCACTGATGACCTTAAACCTGGTTAAACCCTGTCCATCTATGAAACAATCCGGAAAAATCTTAAGCCACAAAATGAACACCAATAAAATTATTGTTACAAGTGAGTAAGTCCAAATGACCAGCGGCCCTGGAAACTTTCCTCCTTACCAGAAAAGAAGCAAGAAGCAATGAAAACGCGTTTACATATCTACCAGCTATCCATAATTGGGTTGGAATATTGGCATCATAACCGGGGAAAACGCCCATTCCCTTGTAAGTCAGGAGGTGGAAGAAATCAATAATTGCTATAAAAAAATAAACGTACCCTATGAACAATAAATAATTGTTTTTAGAATACTTGAATGTCTTGCTCGCTATCATGTAAATTAATACAGCGACAACTATGGCAAAACCTTCAGCAAAAGAATGAAAAAACAGGTAATTGATCCTGGCGATAAAATAAAAAGGTATCGCGGCAAATATCATTACCGCCACAATAATCAACAAGTTGCTGCTTTTATAATTACCTGTAATGTTTAGCATGCCTAAAAGCCTCAAATTTTTTGCAATTTTATGCCGCCGGTTCTTCACTTTGATATGGAATAAATAACATACTGCAATAGTTCGACATTTTTTTTACTAATACCTGCAGTATATTTTTATCTATGACCGCCCTTTTCGCAAAAAACAACCGACCAGCCAATTATTCCTACCTGGGAATGAACAAGGAAAACTTGATGTTGTGGGCTTCGCTGGTAAATTTGATATGACCGCCCAGTTTACGGGCTAATTCAAGGGCAGAATACAATCCCAAACCGGCATGGGCCTCGCCCTTGGTTGTGAATCCGGGTTGGAACAGCTTTTCAGCGGCTTCAGCTTCTATAGTTCCAGGGTTGCTAACCTCAAAGAACAGGAAAGGGCCGCTCTCCCTGACCGCCAGGCTAATCCATTTGTCCTCTGTTTCCTGCCGCTCCACCGCCTCTATGGCGTTGTCCAGCAGGTTGCCGAGAATGCGTACAATATCAAGAATACTGCTTTTCATATCGGATAGAGAGGCATTCACCTCTGTCTCCAGCCTGATTCTCCCGGCATCAGCCTTTGTTATTTTGGCGTTCAAAAGGGCCGCGATAAAAGGGTTGTCAACCTTCAGCACCTGGTTGTAAAATGACACATCGGCATTCAGGCCGGCCAGGTACTCGCCCAGTTCCTCCTTCTGATCGTTGCAATGCAGGGCGGTGATGACCTGGAGGTGATTGCTGAAGTCGTGGCGCTGGCTGCGCACCGAATTTACCAGGTCATTGATACTGCCGGAGATCAGATCGCTGGCTGAAGTCATGATCTTGCGCTCACGGGAACGGACGGCTGTATAAATGATAAAGAAATTCAGCCCCATGACAACTCCCCAGGTGACGAATAGGGCAATGCTTTCCCATAAATAACCTTTGCTAAAAACGGATGCGTCCAGGCACAATAAAAGTAGTCCAATTTGAAGAATTATGGCTGCAAACAACCTTAAGTCTTGTGGATTGTTTTTTATTCTAGTCAATATAATAGCCCATTTGGTTCCCGCCCGGCGTAGCATGAAAGCCAGAAATATCATGGAAGAAAATAGAGGAGGCATGACCAGGGCCGCTATGGCCCAAAATCTATCTGACATTAATTGGGGAGTCCCAACAATCCATTCCATAACGAATTGACCAACCATATCTGGAATGAATATAAATATTAATGTTGCTGTAACAATGCTTTTGACACACTCCCACCATCTATGCCGGAATATGACCTTGTATACGAAAAAATACAATGCCCAGTTAACCGGATGCCGGATGCTATCAATTGGTATAAAATATGTTAAATTACTTAGACCGGCTAAAAGCAACCCGTAAACCAGGGTTTTCCGCCATACGGCCTTAGGGGCATACCCAAGGAAAATTAACGCTGCGAACATACCGCAAAAATTTTCAAAAAATATTATTATGGTTCGTAAAATAATCAATGTCACAGCCTGGTATCCTCTCTTTTTCTAAATTCCTCTGCTACCTCCGCTTTTTAAATGGATTGCGATCACTATTGATATTCCATTGAGACTTTAATTTTCCTTTTCTATGTGCTGATATCTACAAAAATACAAATTTTTGTTTATTAATGGTTTGACCAT
>JBAZQW010000114.1:0-7255 GCA_041645005.1 Desulfotomaculaceae bacterium
TGTCACCCTTTCCTTGGGAGCGCCCTTGTTCAAGGCGTGGGTACAATCACTTTTACAGAAAACGGAGCAACGCCCCGCCACTCTGTACGGGTTGTCCAGATCAGCAATGGATACCGCTTCTTCAATGCTTAAATTCATTCTTTTTATCTGCTGGAGGAAAAACTCTCCCGTTCCGGAAGCGCACTTATTGCCGGTGAACACGTTGATGATTTTGCCTTCCCGGTCCAGCTTATAGGCGATAAAAGTCTCGCCGCCCGCGCTTACGATCACGTCAGCGTTGCCGTACTTTTCTTGCAAAAGTCCGAAAGCGTACTCCACCGCTTCTGGCTCGGAAATGGCAGAAGCGTTTAATTTGCTTTTCAGTTTTCTTCCCGTCACGGCGATCCTGTCCACAGACCGCAGCAGCGCTGCGTCAGCCATGTTCATGATGGCGCCGCGGGGATTGCCCTCATGGGGCGCGGTCCTGATCTCCAGTATGCTTATTTTGTTGTTATGATCCCTTTCCAACAAAACAAGGCTGATATTTGAAGCTCCTATACACATGCCCAGTGTCTTCAATTAATTTCACCCCAGTAAAAATCTATCTGATTATTGTGAAGCCATGGCCGCAGCTATGGCCGCGCCAATACCCGAACCTTCTTTGGTAAGCTTAAGCGCTACCCGGTTGCCACCCTCCGCTAAAACCCCGTCCAGGGCCGACCGGACGCCTTGGTCAAAACCGGGCATTTTCTCATACAAGCTGCCGTCAATGGCAATAGTGTGCGTATCTTTTAAATACGGGTCAAGTCGTTTCAGAACACCGAGATAAGTCGCGGCAATCAGCCGGGCGGACCTTGCCGTCATAAGCGACGCTATGTGCTGTAAGGCTGCGAGATCCCGGGGCAGCGGGTCTTTGACGTCCAGTGACTCTTCCAGCCAGTCTGCCAGGTGAGCAAGTCCGGGAGAGTCATCTGACAGCGCCAGAGCTACCTGCTCAGTGCCGATACTGTATGGCTTATGGAGTGGGCCGCCCAAATCCGGGGTCTTACCCCCCAGCAGCAGGCCTTCCCGCACCAGGCCGCTGATGACCAGACGCGTCAGTTCCCCCAGGTAACGGCCTGAAACCATTTTCTCCAGCCGCTGTTCGCCCGGCTTTTCGCTGGCCTGGTCCAGCTGCTGATCAAAAGCATTAAAGGACAACCGGTCAAAATTACCGGATTCCAGGTTGATAATCATTGGTCCGCACCCGAGCGGGGGGCGGGGCTCAAGATAACAGGTGTTATGCCCGGTGCCGCAGATGGAGCCGATGTCAGCGCCGGGATCACTGTAAGCCGCCGCCAGCAACGTGCCGACAGTGTCGTTTATGACAGCCGCAGGAATGACTTCAGGCAGGCCCTGGCGTTTTAAAGCTTCGGCCAGAAGCTGGTTAATATCCCTGCCTTCCACCTGTCCGGTTTTAATCTCCTTGGTCCAATTGATTAGAACAGCCTTGTTAATGTCATATGAGCGGGAGGGAAAGGAAAAAGTATGACCCAGCGCACAAACCTCGCCGGGTGCGGCCAGTTCTTTGATCTGCCCGGCCAGGAAATCAAAAAGATCTCTGCCTGTAACCGTCGCCAGGGTGAAATCGTAGCCCACGGCCGGATCTTTTAAGGGCAGTGACTTTCTTTTTAAAATCTCAAATTGTCCGTTCCCCCGCAGCTCCACCAGTAAAATCCGGACATTGGTTCCGCCGAAATCAACCGCTAAAAACCTGCCCTTTTCCAGGCCGGAAGGGGTGTTTAAAAATGAGGGGAGCATCTTCAGCGGCCCTTTGTTGCCGGCCAGGCTGTCCAGCATAGACTGATGAAACCGCCCGGCGATCCCACGTAAATCCTGATCCGTCACGTTGAACCACTGATCGAGTTTACGCAAAGCGTCACTTAAACCAGTTTTTTCTGGTGTTTCTGCCTGCCTCAATATTATAGTCTCCAGTAAAAAGGTTTATGAAGAAATGATTACCTTACTATTTATGTTAACACATACATTATAATAATAACAATTTAGCTTGTAAAATTTCAGACCCGCAACCCTCGTTTAGCGAGGATCTGCGGGCCAAATACATTTTACCCCTTATTAAACATATATCCACTAACGGGCGCCAGCAGCATCCAGTCCCCGCAGCATAGCCCTGACGTTCTCACCCAGCACGCTTTGATTGTAACCGCCTTCAAGCACAGCAAAATACCTGCCGCCACAATACTCGCAGGCATAGCCGGCAATCAGGCGGCCGATGGTTGTAAAATCCTCTGTGCTGAGCGTCTTGCCCCAGTCCTCAAGATGCCGGTCAAACCCGGCTGAAACCGCAACCAGCTCGCAGTCCCTGTTCTTTTCAAGACACTGCGCCAGACCCTCGATATGGTCGAGGTGGTAATACGCCACCTCCGGCACCTGGGCGAAAATATTCCTGGTCCCGTCACCAAGATGAAAGTCGATATCCACAATAAGCACTTTTTTGACCAGCCCGTCCCTGCGTAGTTTTTCCACCGCTATCGCCACGTTGTTGAACCAGCAGTACCCCCAGCAGAAATCCCTGCTGGCATGATGGCCCGGCGGCCTGATCAGGGCAAAAGCGGGCTCACCCCCGGCGGCCAGTTCTGCCGCCTTGATAGCCCCGCCCGCCGATAGGGCGGCTATCTCATAAAGCAGTTCCCCCTGGCCCCTCACATGATCGAGCTGTCCCTGCCCGTGGATCAACATCAGGTCATCCTCCCCGGCAGGCTGCGGCCTGATGAACTGGTAAGCGCCCTCCAGTTCATCTATGATGCAATCCATTCTGCCCAGCCTTGCCGCCGGGTCCAAATCATAAACCTGATGAAATTTTTCGTGGAAAATTACTTTCATTCTCGACCCCCTTAGTTTTAGCTCGAAAATTGTTAAATAATTACCCCCGCTGGTAAGGCGGGGGTAGTCTAATATCGCGTCAACACTAATTCTATATCTTAGCTTCATAACGTGTTTCCGCCAGAAACAGTCTGATGCTAAAAGGCTTTATTCACAGTTTAAGAGTTGACAGTGTACTAGTTTATATATCAACCAGGTTGAATTCATAAATACACTGTCTACTCTATCCTCACTGACTCCATCTTATCACCTTTTTCAATCTGATCAACCACTTCCATGCCCTTGATCACCTTGCCAAAGACAGCATACTGTCCATCCAGAAAGTCTGAATCCTTTTTCAGAATGTAAAACTGTGAGCCGGCTGAATTGGGATCTGTACTGTGGGCCATGGCCACAGACCCGCGCACGTTCTTAAGTTCCTGGTTTATTTCCAGCGGAATGGACCAACCCGGTCCGCCTGTGCCGTTCCCCTGCGGGTCCCCGCCCTGCACTACCCAATCCTCTACACGGTGAAAAGTAAGACCGTCGTAGAAGTTAGAGCCAATCAGCTTTTCTAAATTGCCCACTGTAACGGGCATTTTGTTTGGATAAACCTCAAACACAACAGGTCCTTTCGCGGTTTGCACCGTAACCGTTTTTGCGGTTTCGACACCTTTTTGGGTTGACCAGTACGCTATAGAGACAGCCAGAATGATCACAATGACAGCAGCAGCGGCAAAAATGATATTTCTTTTCTTTTTATCTGAAAACATGGATGCGCCGGACCTGGCTGAAGTCTTGGCAGCAGCGCTTTTACCTTTTTTCATACCTCCGGCATTCTTTATGTTTTTCGTGTTTTTGTCGTTTTTAACGTTTTTGCTGCTTTTTACAGTCTGAGTGCTCTTTTTGTTTTTTGCTTTTTCAGCCAACTATCTCCCCCCTACCAAAAATTTCATTACTAAGAGTACTTCGACATAAAAAAAGAAAAACCCTGCTCTGAGAAAGCAGGGAATGGATAAAGTGGCATACAGTAAGTATATTAACCGTTTGCAAACTTCTTATACACAGCCTGTAAAATTGATTTAATTCTAAATGATTACTTACTTGGAAAGTAATCCTGGTAAGAAAGTAGCGATTTGTGGGAAGACCATCAGCATCGCTATGCAAACCAGTATAGCGATCAGGAAAGGCCATACTCCTTTAAATATTACTTCCAGGGGGACATCCGGCACTATACCCTTGATGATATAGACGTTCATGCCCACCGGAGGGGTGATTACACCCATAGCTACCACCATGACAATGATCACACCGAACCAGATCGGATCGTAGCCCAGCGTTGTCACCGCGACCGGGTAAAAAATGGGTATGGTCAGCAGGACCAGCGCCAAGGCGTCGATGAGACAGCCCAGCACCAAGTATATGAAAATAATAATGGCCATGATGGCAAAAGAAGGCAGGGCAAGTGCGCCGGCCCAGTTGGCCAGTTCAAAAGGGACCCTGCTCACGGCCATGAAGCGGCCAAACATCACAGCCCCGGCAACCATGAACATAATCATGGCGCTGGTGCGCGTGGTGTCCACAAGAGATTTCTTAAAACCCTCCCAGCTCAGGCGCCTCTCCACGAGTGATACTCCCAGGACGCCCGCGGCGCCTACCGCGCCCGCTTCCGTGGGAGTGAACCACCCGGCAAACAGCCCGCCGATAGAGAGCACAAAGACAAACAGGACCTCTCCCAGGCCGCCGCGCATCGCATCAATCCGTTCCCTCCAGTTTGACTTCGGACCCGCGGGGCCAAGGCTGGGATTGCGGAGAGTCAGGATGTATATAGCCGCTATATACAACAACATGAGCAAAATACCGGGCAATATTCCTGCCATGAACAGCTTGCCCACCGACTGCTCGGTCGCCATCCCGTAAACAATGAAGATCACACTGGGCGGGATCAGCACGCCCAGGACTCCGCCGGCGGCGACACTGGCCGTGGCCAGCGAAGTGTCGTACTTGTATTTTTTCATTTCCGGCAGGGCAATCGCGCCCATGGTCGCGGCCGTGGCAGTGTTTGACCCGCAGATAGCGCCAAAAACAGCGCAGGCGACCTGTGTCGCAATAGCCAAACCACCGGGGTAATGGCCGATAAGCTTGTATGCAAAAATATACAGCTTCGTGCCGATCCCCGAATAATAAGCGAGAAAACCCATCCAGACAAACATGGGAATGACGCTTAATGAATAAGAAGATAAATTTGAGTACATCTCCTTGGCCACCATGTTTAAGGCTGCCTGCGGCGATACCATGAAGCTGAACCCTGCAAATCCCGCCAGGGCCATAGCTATCGCTATCGGCATTCTCAAAGCGATCAATGCCAGAAAAGCCAGTATGCCGATTAAACCAATAGTAAGTGATGTCATCTGTTAAATGCCGCCTTCATTATAGATTCGATCGACCTTACCAGCAGTACCAGACAATAAACAAACATACCCAGAGCGATCAAGTAGACAAAGGGGTAGGTCGGCATCTGGGTTGTAGGGGAGACCAGGCCGCTGTCCATCATGCTGCTGGCATAGGCCCCGACGTACCAGGCGGAGACAGCCAGGAAACACATCGATATGATGTTTATAAGCACGCTGATAATGTCCCGCAGCCTGGCGGGAAGCCAATCCACCACGAGGCTGATGTCAATGTGCGCGTTCTGCACGCCGCAGTAAGCCAGTGACAGCCCTATCACCAGCGCGGTAAGCAGGCCCACGTACTCAAAAGCGCCGAAAACCGGTGTTTTAAAAATCGTGCGCAGCAATATGTTCACAACGATTAAAACCATCGTTGCAACCAGAAAAAATCCCGCCGCCTGGTCCAGTACCCGGCTAAGTCCCGTGACCAGGCCCGAAAAGCGTTTCATCTAATCAGTTACCTCCGCCAGCCTATTTATATTCCGCATTGTATTTAACAGCCAGTTCCTTGACCTTGTCCAGTATCAGCTGGCCCTGGATCCCTTTTCCATTCATACTGGCGACATATTCATCCTGAATCGGCTTGACCAGGGTAATCCAGCGATCCGCTTCATCCTGCGGCAGGGATATCAGTTTCATGCCTTTAGTGTCAACAGCATACTTCAAAGCGGCTTCGTTCTGCTTGTCCCACAGGCCCATGGCCACTTTTTCAAAGTATTCCTCATTGACCTTTTCAATGGCCTTCTGCACATCCGGGGTCAGGGAGTTCCATTTATCGAGGTTCATGGTTACAAAGAACAGGGTGTTGTAAAGGAAAGGCGTTTTGGTTATATATTGGGTGACTTCGGCCTGTTTCCAACCCTGCAGCACTTCGATAGGACCGAGGTTGCCCTTGACCACTCCCTTGGACAATGCTTCATAAGCGTCTGACTGCGGCATTGCCACGGGATTTGCTCCCAGTGCCTGCAATGTCTTGGCGCTGAGTCCGGTGGCCCTTATTTCCAACCCCTTCAAGTCTTCCATTTTCTGCACCGGGACTTTTGTAAACAGGTCTCCCGAGCCGGTGGTCAGCACCATCATCAGCTTGGTGTCCTGCACTTCTTTAGGATTGAGCTGCTTGATGCCCTCCCATGCGACCTTACTGCCAACCCTGGAGTTGTTGTAAGTAACGCCGGGCAGTTCAAAAGCTTCAAGCGCGGGGAAGCGCCCTCTGGTATAAGAGAAACATGACAAGCCCATATCGGCTATACCATTTACCACACCGTCATAAATCGCGTCCGCTTTCAGCAGTGTTTCCTGGGGATAGCTGGTAACTTTCACCTTTCCACCAGTGGCTTCTTCGATAGCTTTGGCCCAGGGTTGGATCAAATCTTTCTCAGCCGGGTGAGTGCTCGGGAAAAAATGCGCTAATTTAAGCTCAACCACCTTTTGTTCTTGTACCGGGGCAGATGATTTCGATGAACATCCGGTCAGCGCGACCAGTGCTGTCACCGCCAGCAGCAGTAAAACCATACCTGTTGCCCGCGCCAGATTCCACCTTCCATTGTCAAGAAATAACCTTTTCACTGTTTCTCCTCCTTTAAATTTATTGTAAAAAACAAAAAAACCCCGATAGGAGTTTTTGGCGAGCAGTATAAGTCAGCGGAATACGAAATATACTATTCCTTTTGCCTGCCGTATTACCATCCTACGCTTCGCTGCACTACTGTACTTCATTAAACCTGCCGTACTACTCCCGTAAGAGAAACACTGCCTCGAACCCGGGATTCTTTCACCTTCCTTTCTGAATAACTTTATTTTTTAATTCGGCGATAGCATAGAATTTCCTGCAGAGTAGGAAAAAATTTTCGACATTTTTTACTCACTGTTAATTTTTTTAAATTCTTCCGGCAGGCTAAAACTACCCTCCCTGATAATCGAAGCTTTCACTCCGTGCAGGGAAATTTTCTTGAGATGCGAGCTGA
>JBAZQW010000115.1:0-7244 GCA_041645005.1 Desulfotomaculaceae bacterium
TATGTTTTTGCCCTGAAACGGGAAGCCGGCCGCCCCGCGGTTGAAGTTCTCTCGGAAATTGCGCCAGGCCTGATTGACGGTCTTCATTTCCCCAAACCCATGCGCTGGGGGGATCTTGAGGTTCGTTTCGCCCGACCGATCAGGTGGATCGTTTGCCTTTTCGGCCAGGATATAGTGAAATTTGAGTTTGCGGGGCTTCAGTCAGGGCGGACAACCTGTGGCCACCGTTTCCTGAGCAAGACTCCGGTAAATCTAGCCTCTCCATCAGAATACCTTGATCAAATGAGGAATAATTATGTCATAGTCGACACCGCCCTGCGCAAAGAGGAGATCTGGCGGCAGGTGCGTGAGATTGCCGCCGGCGAAGGAGGTTTTGTGGAAGAGGACGAAGGCTTGCTGAGTGAAGTGAACAACCTGGTCGAATACCCCACCGCCCTGATTGGCAATTTCAGCCAGGATTACTTAGGGCTGCCTAAAGAGGTGCTGGTCACACCGATGCGCGAGCACCAGCGTTACTTTCCTGTAGTCGGCCCCGACGGCAGGCTTATGGCCAAATTTATCGCTGTCAAAAACGGCGCCGCCGATCACCTGGACATTGTCAGGGAGGGCAACGAAAAGGTGCTGCGGGCCCGGCTGGCCGACGCCAACTTTTTTTACCAGGAGGATTTAAAAACGACTCTGGCCGAAAAGGTGCCGGCACTCAAGAAGATCGTTTTCCAGGAAAGCCTGGGTTCGGTTTACGACAAGACCGAGCGCATAGGCGGACTAGCGGCTTACCTGGCCGGAATTATGAACGCCGGCGAGGAGGACAGGAAGATTGCCTCAAGGGCGGCCTATCTGGTTAAAGCCGACCTGGTCACAAACATAGTTTATGAATTCCCGGAACTGCAGGGAATCATGGGCAGAGAGTATGCTGAACGCTCAGGGGAAGGCATGGGTGTCGCTGACGCCATCTTAGAGCATTACCTGCCGCGTTTCGCCGGGGACCGTCTCCCCGCGACCCTGCCGGGTAAAATCCTGAGTATCGCCGACAAGATTGACACCATCGCAGGGTGTTTCGGTATCGGCATCCAGCCCACCGGATCACAGGACCCCTATGCGTTGAGGCGACAGGCCCTGGGGATAAGTCATATTATCCTGGAGGGGGAAATCTCTATTTCTCTGGAGAAGCTGATCGAGGTGGCCTACAGGGGCTACGAGGGCAAAGTCCAGTTCAAAAACAGTCTGGAAAAAGTGAAAGAGGAGGCCGCTGAATTCTTTAAGCAGCGCATCAGGGGTATCCTAAGTGACCGCGGTTTCTCATATGATACCGTGGAAGCTGTACTGGCTTCCGGCTACGACGATTTCCGGGATATATTGTTAAGAGCGGGCGCCCTGGCCGGCTTTCGCCAGGATCCCGACTTTAATAATCTACTCACAGCTTTCATCCGGGCCAACAACCTGTCCAAAAACACACTTCCCGGCAGAGTCGAGCCGTCCCTGCTGGAAGATCCCGCGGAAAAAGAGCTTTACCACTGTCTCTCTGAGGTTCTGGTAAAGTCCGAAGCGTTCCTGCGCAAGCAGGACTACCACAGCCTGCTGGCTGCAATTGCCACACTGCGGGAGCCGCTGGATAAGTTTTTTAACTCTGTAATGGTTATGGTTGATCAAAAAGAAATTCGTGGAAACCGCCTGGCCCTGCTTGCTAACCTGGCGGCGCTGGTGAAACAGACAGCCGATTTAACCAAAGTAGTGGTGGATAACCAATAAATCCTCATTAACTAAATGTCATAATTTGTCATAATTTAAGGTAAGCGCTAAAAAGTTTGACGAAAAATAAGGATGGAAATTATCCCATATATAATGTATATTATATATGGTAAAGACCAATTAGTATAACATATATGCTCTCTAAGGGGCGATAGATTTGAAACTTAACAAGCGGCAGGAAAGTATCCTGGAGATTGTCAACAATTACGGTCCTATCACCGGTGAGCGAATAGCAGAGATGTTATCCCTGACCAGAGCCACATTGAGGCCGGATTTGGCCATACTAACCATGTCGGGCCTGCTGGACGCCCGTCCCAGGGTGGGTTATTTTCACAGCGGCAAGTCAAGGTACAGGGTAGTGGCGGAAAAGCTGAATAGTGTTCTGGTGGACAGTGTCAAATCGGTGCCTATAGTTGTGAATGAAAAGAGCTTCGTCTATGATGCTGTGGTAACCATGTTTATTGAGGATGTGGGCACCCTCTTTGTGGTAAAAGAGGGGGGTCTGCTGGAAGGGGTTCTTTCCCGTAAGGACCTGTTGAAAACTACCCTGGGCGGCCATGATATTCACAATCTGCCGGTGAAAGTTGTGATGACCCGCATGCCCAATGTGGTTCACACCACACCGGAGGAAACTGTCTGGCTGGCTGCTAAAAGAATCATAGAACACGAAGTTGATGCCCTGCCGGTGGTCCGAAAAGTGCCCCTGGAGGACGGAAGTGAGGGGCTGGAAGTAATCGGACGCCTGAGCAAGACCAATATCACCCGGCTTTTTGTCGAACTGGGAGAAGGATATTAAGGGGGGTATAAGCCATTATTACTGATCATAAGCCAGTTATTTATATTGTATCCGACTCCGTAGGTGAAACCGCGGAACTGGTAGCCAGGGCCGCCGCCAGCCAGTTCAATCACGGTGGTGTGGAAATCCGGCGGGTGCCTTACGTTAATGATGCCAATGAGATACCTGAAATCGTAGAAGAGGCCGGCGCCGCCAACAGCCTTATCGCCTATACCCTGGTGATTCCCGAGCTGCGGGAAAAGCTGGTGGAAGAAGCGGCGAAATACGGTATTCCCACGGTGGATATAATGACTCCCATGCTTGACGCGCTAGCGGCGGTGATCCACCGCCGGCCAAAATTGGAGCCAGGCTTGGTGCGCAGAATGGACGACGAATACTTCAGGAAAGTGGAAGCGATAGAATTCGCCGTAAAATATGACGACGGGAAAAATCCCAGAGGTATCATCAGGGCCGACCTGGTGGTAATAGGCGTGTCCCGCACCTCGAAAACACCCGCCTGCATGTACCTGGCACACAAGCAGATAAAGGCTGCCAACGTGCCGCTGGTACCGGAGGTCGCGCCGCCGGAAGAGATTTTCCACCTGCCGACCCACAAGCTGATCGGCCTGACCATTCAGGCCGGGCATTTGCATGAGATCCGGCGGGAAAGGCTGAATACCCTCGGCCTTACTTCCAACGCCGATTATGCCAGCATGGAGCGCATTTTAAAAGAGCTTGATTACGCGGAAGGCGTTATGAAGAAAGCTGGCTGCACCATAATTGACGTCACCAACAAAGCTCTTGAAGAAACCTCTACCAGGATCATGGAAATTTACTACAGGGGGGAAAGGCATGGCAGGTAAAAAGTACGTATACCTCTTTGAAGAGGGAAACGCCGGGATGAAAGACCTGCTGGGAGGTAAAGGAGCCAACCTGGCCGAGATGACTAAAATCGGCCTGCCTGTGCCTCCCGGTATTATTATTACCACGCAGGCGTGTAAAGATTTCACCGCTATGGGGCAGAAGTTCCCGGCAGGGATGGAGGAACAAGTCAGGGAGAAAATTGCTGTTTTAGAAAGCAGGCTTGGCCGGAAATTTGGTGATCAAACCAGCCCGCTTTTGGTATCGGTGCGTTCCGGCGCACCCGTCTCCATGCCCGGGATGATGGACACAGTCCTTAACCTCGGCTTAAACGATCTGACCGTAGAGGATTTGATCATCGAAAGCGGCAATGAACGCTTTGCCCTGGACTGCTACCGCCGTTTCATCAATATGTTCAGTGATGTTGTGATGGGCGTGGAGCACAGCAAATTTGAAAGAGTGCTGGACCGCCAAAAAAATAAAGCACAGGTGCGTTTTGACAACCAGCTTTCCGCCGTGGAATGGCGGGAAGTGATTGTAGAGTATAAAAAAATGATCCAGAGGGAGACAGGCAAGACTTTTCCACAAGACCCGCTAGAGCAGCTTTTTATGGCGATCTACGCCGTCTTTAATTCCTGGAATAACGATCGCGCCGCCGTATACCGTAGAATTAGTAAAATTCCTGACGACCTGGGAACGGCTGTAAACATCCAGGCCATGGTGTTTGGCAATATGGGCGACAACAGCGGCACCGGTGTGGCCTTCACCCGCAACCCTTCCACCGGTGAGAAGAAACTTTACGGCGAGTACCTGATTAACGCCCAGGGTGAGGATGTGGTGGCCGGCATACGCACACCGCAGCCCATAGCCTCCCTGGAGCAGGAAATGCCCGGCAACTACAAGCAATTTGAAGAATTGTGCAGGCTGCTGGATAAACATTACAGGGATATGCAGGATATCGAGTTTACCATCGAGCGGGGGAAATTGTGGATGCTGCAGACCCGCAACGGGAAACGAAGTGTCCAGGCGGCCATAAAGATAGCCGTGGATATGGTCAACGAGGGACTTATTACCAAGGAAGAAGCCATATTAAGGGTCGAGCCCGGTCAGCTTGATCACCTGCTGCACCGCCGCATTGACCCGGATGCGAAGCTTGAAATAATCGCCAGGGGTCTGCCGGCGTCACCCGGCGCCGCTTCCGGCAAGGTGGTATTTGACGCTGACCTGGCGGAAAGACTTGGCCAGGAAGGAAAGAAGCTAATCCTGGTCCGTACCGAGACAACACCTGACGACATTCACGGCATTCTGAACGCTCAGGGGATCTTAACATCCCGGGGCGGCATGACCAGCCACGCCGCGGTAGTCGCGCGCGGCATGGGCAAGCCGTGTGTCAGCGGCTGTGAGTCACTGCAGATTGACTACGAGCATGAAGAGTTTAAAATTGGCAAGCTGGTGGTCAAGCAGGGCGATATTATCTCTATTGATGGCTCCACCGGCGATGTTATTCTGGGAACGGTGCCGATGATCGATCCGGAGCTGTCTCCTGAATTTCAAAAACTACTGGAGTGGGCTGACCAGATCCGTTCCCTGGGAGTCAGAGCTAACGCCGATACTCCCCAGGACGCCGCCAAAGCGCGTGGATTTGGGGCAGCCGGGATAGGATTGACCAGGACCGAGCATATGTTTATGGCGCAGGACCGCCTGCCGGTGGTGCAGGAGATGATCCTGGCGGCTGGCCTCAGGGAAAGGCAGTCTGCTCTGGACAAGTTGCTGCCCGTGCAGCAGGGTGATTTTTACGGAATTTTAAAAGCTATGGACGGCTTTCCGGTGACCATCCGACTGCTCGATCCGCCTTTGCATGAGTTTTTGCCCAACTCCGAGGAACTGACAGTTGAAATTACACGCCTGCGACTTACCGGCGGGGATGCGGCGGTGATCAGGGAGAAAGAGGAACTTTTACGTAAAGTCAGGGCCTTGTCCGAGTTTAACCCGATGCTGGGCCACAGGGGTTGCCGGTTGGGGATTACCTTTCCGGAAGTATACGCCATGCAGGCCAGGGCTATATTTAAAGCTACCGCCCAACTGGTTGAAGAAGGATTTAACCCGGTCCCGGAAGTTGAAATACCTCTTGTAATGGACGTAAAAGAACTGGCCTGCCTGCGTGAGCTGGTGGTCAAAGTTGCCGGAGAGGTTGCCAGTGATACAGGCGTGAATTTTCACTACACAGTGGGAACAATGATTGAATTGCCCCGGGCGGCGCTGTTGGCCGACGAGGTAGCGCTTGAGGCCGATTTCTTTTCCTTTGGCACCAACGATCTCACCCAGACTACACTTGGTTTCTCACGGGATGACGCCGAGGGGAAATTCCTGCGCGCATACCTGGACCAGAAAATACTGAACGACAACCCCTTTGTGGTGCTTGACCGCAAGGGTGTCGGCAAGCTGATGAAGATGGCGGTGGAACTTGGCCGCAAGACCAAACCTGATTTACTGATCGGTATCTGCGGAGAACATGGCGGGGAGCCCGCGTCCATAGAGTTCTGTCAGAATATCGGCATAGACTTTGTCAGCTGTTCACCCTTCCGGGTGCCCATAGCCAGGCTGGCCGCCGCACAGGCCAGGGTAAAAAGCAAGCCCGGCGCCAAAAACAATTACGGAACGTTATAACAGCCTGCTTAGAATTTGAGCCTGCTAGGTGTTCCGGCAGGCTTCTTATATGGGACGTGGTAAAATGTAGGTGCGACTTTAGTCGGCTAAGGTCAGGGGACACACCTTCAGGTCGGCATACTGGCGTTAAGGGAACTCACTTAAGGTAGCCATTAGTCTATAAAACTTGTTGCTATCCGTGTGAAGGAATGTCCCCACTGGAGTGTTCGGATAAATCCGAACCTACAAGATTAGTCGTAGGTCGTAGGCTGTAGGGCGTAGGTATATCCTGCATTCCTAACAGGTCTTTAGTCCAAAAGAACCCAGAAGAATTACATTCATACCTACGCCTTACGCCTTATAGCTTACGACAATCTCCTGTGTCCTGCGCCTTACGACTTTTCTCACGTCCCACGTCCCAATTCCCACGTCTAAATGGGGGGTGTAAATGTTGCGGCAGATGAGACTATTCGTGGCGGTTAATTTTCCACTGGAGATAAAACAAGCTCTCGGCTCATTTATTAATAAGCTGAGAGCGATACCGGCTGATATGAAATGGGTTGGCACGCAAAACTTTCACCTGACAATGCAGTTTCTGGGAAACACCGGCGAAGATCTGGTGCCGCGGGTAGTGGAAGCATTGAACCGCTCCGCGTTGGGTGTATCACCTTTTTGCCTCACCCTGGGCGGGGTAGGCGTTTTCCCCTCCAAAGACCGGCCCCATGTTTTTTGGGCTGGTGTGCACGGTGAAACAGCAGTTTTGTCGGAGCTGCACGGCAAGGTGCAAAGGGAACTGGGGCAGCTTGGCTTTGCGCCTGATCAAAAGCGCTTTTCCCCTCACCTGACCCTGGCCAGGCTCCGCTCGCCGCAGGGTTTTCCGGCTGTTTTTAACCAGGCTGAAAAGGTTGCCCGGGGCAGGGAATTTGGCCGCGTGAAAATCGCATCAGTTGACTTGATGCTGAGCGAACTGGGGCCTCATGGTCCCAGGTACTCTGTACTCGCCGGAATACAACTGGCCGGCCGCTAAAAAGGTCTAAAAAAAGAAGCTGGTGCATAAATTTTATCTCCGGTGGGCTTATTATCTGCCGGGGTTTATTTTTACGTCCGGTAATTCGTACGCATATCTACGCATATCTAGGTACCGGGTACCTAAGTTATTAAGTTATTCGGTACCTAAGTTATAAATCGTACGCATATCCTGCAGGATTAACGG
>JBAZQW010000116.1:0-7235 GCA_041645005.1 Desulfotomaculaceae bacterium
AGCCCGGACAGCCGCAGCGCTTCCTGGACGTAGTTATAGCTTACGCCGCAGGCGATAATGCCGTAAGCGGAGTTTTCTTTAATGATTAACTGGTTAAAAGTTGACTCTTCGAAAATTGTTCTCGCTGTTTCCTGCTGCTCATTCAACCAGATGTGTTTGCGCGCTGACAAACTCGGGAAGATAACCCAGTTGGGGTTTTTTACAAAGCCTTCGGCCTGCCGGCGCTCCCTTGACTCATCCTGGATGAAAACGTCCTGGCAGGCGTGACAGGTCCTGGTGGTAGGCCGCAGGATAACGGGCAGCAGCAGTTTTTCAGAAAGCTCGAAGGCCCATTTGGTCATTTCCATGGCTTCCTGCGGGTTCGCCGGGTCAAGGACTGGCAGCTTGGCGAACTGGGCAAACTTGCGTGTGTCCTGCTCAGTCTGGGAACTGTGCGGGCCGGGATCGTCGGCCACCACCACTACCAGACCGCCTTTAACGCCAATATAGGCCAGGCTCATCAGCGGGTCTGAGGCCACATTCAGCCCAACCTGCTTCATGGCCGCCAGTGCCCGCGCTCCGGCATATGATGCGCCGGCGGCTATTTCCAGGGCTACTTTTTCGTTGACCGACCATTCCGCATAAAACTCATTAGCCCTGGCCATACCGGCCAGGGTTCCCAGGATTTCCGATGAAGGTGTGCCGGGATAAGCCGCGGCCACCTGAACGCCTGCTTCTACGGCGCCGTGCGCTATTGCTTCATTGCCCATGAGTAATTTTAAAGCCAAAAACAGACCCCCTTATGGCAACCTTCTTACCTCACAGGTACGGTGTTTCTTTAGCCTGTTTTTCACATTATGCCGAGCCCTTTTACGCGGGCTGTTACACCCAGCGCCAGCAGCAGCAGCAAAACAGCTGTCAGGAAATAGTCCGTACCCCGCATTTTGGACTCTCTGAAATAAGTTCGACGCCCGCCGCCGTAACCCCTTGTTTCCATGGCCATAGCCATGTTTTCCGCCTTATTTAAAGATATCAATACCAGCGGCACGGTTACGGGGGCGTAGGAGCGGATTTTTTTAAAGGGGTTAAGGCCTTCCACGGCGTGGCCTCTGGCTTTCTGAGCGTCACTGATCTGCCTGACCTCGCCCAGAAAAGTGGGGATAAACCGCAGGGTGGTCATAAACATAAAGGCGTAATCATAAGGCATTTTAAATTTTTCCACCAAGGTCAGCACCATATCCTGAATCCGGGTAGTGGCAAGCAATACCAGGAAACTAAGCACCAGCGACAGCATCCTGGCGGCCATGGCCACTCCGGATAGAATACCATAATTCGTTACCGGCAGGTAGTTGGTTTTGGGAATCAAGTGAAAAACAACCTGTCCCTGATCGAAAAATAGGGCCTGGATCAGCAAAAGGATCAGCGCGAATACGGACAATCCGGCTATGGCAGGCAACAGGTTTCTTAGGACGCGAGCCGCCGCCGCCACCAGCAGCACAGAGACCAGCAGGGCCAGCAGGTAGCGGTAGTCGTTAAACAAAAGTCCGCAGACAAGGGTAAAAAGCGCCCAGAAAATCTTGGTGGTGGCATTAAGCCGGTGGATCAGCGAGTCTTTATGAATATATTCAACAGCAGCAGCCAATTTTATCAGCCCTCGCTTTCAACAGCAGGTCATACATCTCCCTGACGCTTATCACATCAGGCGGGATGGCGTGCTTGCCTAGGCCTTGCGCCAGGAGAGTGATCTGAGGCGGGCTCAAGTAGCTTTTAGCTAAAAGTTCCGGCCGGGCGAATACTGTGCGCACAGGACCGTCCGCCAGGATCTGCCCTTCACACAATACAACTGTCCTATCGGCGTAGCGTGCCACCAGGGACATGTCGTGGGTGATAAAGATGATGGTATGACCTTGTTCGTGCAATTTTTTTACCATATCCATGATCTGAGCAGACTCCCGGTAATCCTGCCCGGTAGTCGGTTCATCCAGCACTATCACTTCAGTGTGCATGGCCAGAACGGAGGCCAGGGCCACTCTCTGCCGCTGGCCTTTGCTCAGGTTAAAGGGATAAGTCAGGTAGTGGCCGGTCAGCCCTACCGCTTCCAGTGCGTCAGTTACCCGGTGTTCTATTTCTTCAGTGGGCAGGCGTAGGTTCTTCAGCCCGAAGGCCACTTCTTTGCCGACCGTATCGTGGAAGATCTGGTGGTCGGGGTTCTGAAAGACGTAGCCCACCGTGCGGGCCAGGGTGGAAACCTTTAAAGGTCCAGTTTCCAGACCATTGATGTACACATGGCCGGACGAAGGCTTGAGCAGACCGTTGAAATGTTTTACCAGGGTTGTCTTGCCGGACCCGTTCTGCCCGATGACAGCCAGGCACTCGCCCCTGTCTATTTCCAGTGAAATATTTTTCAGCACCGGCTGTTCGCCGTTATATTGGTAGGTCAGATTTTCAACTTTAATCAGGTTTTGCCTGGCTGCTGTCATCAGCTTCGCACCAGCCTTTCAATGTAGATGCGGGCCTGTTCCACGGTCAGGGGCAGGGAATATTTGTCGCTGCCTCCCAGCATACCCGCCAGTCTGGTCACCTGGGGTATTCTCACACCGATTGCCTGCAGTTCCTTCTGTCTGGCAAAGACCTGCCACGGTTCTCCGTCCATGACTAAAGCACCTTCGTTCACAACCAGGATCCTGCCGGCGTGGGCGGCCAACTGCTCCGTTTTTTGTTCAATCACAAGCACCGTGATCCCCTGTTCACGGTTGAGCCGGCCAAGTATCTGAAAAACTTCCTCGGTACCCACCGGATCGAGTTCAGAGGTCGGCTCATCCAGGAGCAGGATTTCCGGCCGCATGGCCAGGGCACAGGCTATGGCCACTCGCTGTTTCTGCCCGCCCGAGAGGGCTATGGTGGAACGGTAGCGCAGATCTGAGATGCCCGTAAGTTCCAGAGCTTCTGAAATCCTTTTCTCCATTTCCCCTGGCGGGAAGCCCAGGTTCTCCAATCCGAAGGCCAGTTCCTGCTCCACTTCGGAGGAAATGATCTGGGCTTCCGGGTCCTGGAAGACGCTGCCCACCAGGCGGGAAATCTGGGCGGTGCTTTTATTGAAAATTGATAAGCCATGGAGGAAGATCCGGCCGGTAGCCTCGCCCCCCTGAAAGTGGGGAATAATACCGTTCAGACAGCAGGCCAGGGTAGTCTTGCCCGCCCCGGTCGGACCGGTGATGCCGATAAATTCCCCCTTTTCTACGCTCAGGTTGATATCATTGAGCGCCGGGCGCAAAGCCTGGGGGTAGCTGAAAGTGAAGTTTTTGATTTCCAGAACAGCCATGCCGGCACTCCTCGCAAAATTATATTTTCAGAAACTTTTTAGCTGGGGCACAGAAAATCTGGGCCAGAAGAGCGTTGATCACAGTTACAGGTATCACCACGGTTATGAAGGCCGCTTTCCAGGCGATCATCATTTTTTCAGGCGGCAGGTGCAGAGCAAAATTAAAGTTCAGAGTGATGTACACAATCCCGCTGACCAGAGTGCCTATCGCCGCCGCCAGGGTGGGCTTAAATGAATAGTTTTTCAAAGAGAATTCCGGCAGGTAGCTGACTATAAAAGCGCAGGCCAGCGCGCCGGCTGGTTCGGAGATAAGGTTCAGGTACGGGATAGGGGACTTGGAG
Organism: Desulfotomaculaceae bacterium; assembly: GCA_041645005.1. Classification (GTDB taxonomy): domain Bacteria; phylum Bacillota; class Desulfotomaculia; order Desulfotomaculales; family Pelotomaculaceae; genus Pelotomaculum_B. Next base: position 3,643 of record JBAZQW010000116.1, read on the forward strand.
AAGATCATCGCCACCGCGCCGCCGACAATTCCGATGCCCACTGCGCCCCCAATGTTCGGGCGGATCAGCAGGATGGCCAGGCAGTACATGGCGATAACGAAGTTGGGTGTAATCCCGGCGATAGGTGGGGTAACCGCGCGCAAAACCGCGCCGATGGCCAGCAGCACCGCCACTATGGCCAACTGCTTGGAGCGCACCATCTTGGATCCGGTAGATGTAAACCCGTCAGTTTCTATCGTTTGAGTATTGGACATTTTAAAAGACCTCCCTGTAATTTAAAATTTAAGAATTAGGCCCGGCAATAACAAAACCGGGCGTGAGCCCGGCCTGATTGCAAAATAAAAAAAACACTCAGCTAACCTCGCCTCAGCTCACCTCATACTCAGCTCACCTCCGTATGTAATTGTCGGTTTTAGACTCCGCTCGACTATGGGGCTTCCCCCAACTTAGAAACTATTTTATCACAGGAAATAACCGTTGTCATTAAAAAATTTATTTATTATAACATTAATTTATCTTATCTTAGCTGGTGGAACAGTCGCCGGCTCACTTATAACCAACTGGCATTGGCCCGCGTCCATCTGAGCTCTCACACCCAGCGGGAGAGTGACTTTATGCGCGCCGTGCCCCGGCCCCAGGCCGTAAAAGCACGGAATTTTAAGGCGGGTAAAAATATCGGCAATAACTTCCCCGCAGGTAAAAGAAGCGCTCATATCTGCCGCCTCACAGCCTACAAATTCTCCAAAGATAACACCGGCGGCGTTATGCAGCTTACCAGCCAGGAAAAGCTGCTGGAGCATACGGTCCACCCGGTAAGGCTCTTCTCCCACCTCTTCCAGGAAGAGGATGGCGCCCCTGGTATCTATTTCATAAGGGGTGCCAAGCGTCGCGGTTACCAGGGAAAGGTTACCCCCGATCAACCGTCCGCTGGCGCATCCAGGGTAGATTACATGAGTTTTAACACCTGGTGCGGCCGGTACCAGGCCAAGGGGGTGATAACTGGTTACGGCTTGATAAAAGTGATTGATAGTAAAATCACCCGGTTCAAGGCCGAAATCAGTTGCCAGCATGGGGCCGGAGAATGTAACCAGGCCGGATTTTTTCCAGATAGCCAGCTGCAGCGCGGTGATGTCGCTGTAACCCACCAGTATTTTGGGGCAGCGCCGGATGATATAGTAGTTTATTTTGGACAGGATCCTGATCGTGCCGTATCCTCCCCGCAAACAGAGGATGCCGTCAATGCGCGGGTCAAGAAACATTTTATGGAGATCGGCAATCCTTTCCCTGTCAGTTCCCGCTAAATACCTGTCTCTTTTCAGAGCGTTGGGCGCCAGGACAATTCTGAAGCCCAGGTCCTCCAATGTTTTTTTGCCGCGGTCGATGCTGTCTGAATTATCACAGGGACTGGCGGGAGCGATAATCCCCAGGGTGGAACCAACCTTCAAGGCTGCAGGCTTTCTAATCAATCCAAACCCCCTATCTGCTGACATTGTTCCAATATAATCTATGACCCGCATGCCAAACTATTGTCCGCCGGATGGCCTGATCGTATAATAAAATAAGGGAGTTCTTATTGTAGCGGCAGTGGGTATTTTAGAGGTTAAATTATCTCGGTAAGAATCTGGCATGTTTGCTAATTTTTACCGTTTTTTGTTATAATAGTTTTTGTGGGGAATAGGTTTTTTATCAGGGGGAGAAAAAATGTCAAATGTAAGGGCGCACGTCATCATCAGCGGCATGGTTCAGGGTGTTTACTTCCGGGCGGAAACGCGGGATCAGGCACTGGCGCTGGGAGTAACCGGCTGGGTTAAAAACAAACCTGACGGCATAGTGGAAGGGCTTTTTGAAGGTGAGCGGGAAGATGTTGAAAAACTGATTTCCTGGTGCCGCCAGGGTCCGCCGGAAGCGGAAGTATCAGATGTGACGGTATCATGGGAAAGTTACAGGGGAGAATTCCCGAAATTCAAAATTACTTTTTAAGGAGTAAATCATGTTAGAAATACACAGCATCTCAGTACCCACACCTTACCTGGTCGGCCCTACCAATGCCTATATCATAAAAAACCAGCCCTACACTTTGGTTGACCCCGGACCGGAGACGGAGGACGCCAAAAAGAGCCTGCTGGAAGGTCTGGCTTCTTTAGGCGTGGCCCTCAAGGATATAAGCAGGGTGGTTATCACCCACAGTCACTCTGACCACAGTGGTCTGGTCAGGTGGATCGGAGAACAGGCCGGGGCAGAGATATATGTACATAATTTGGAAGTGCGCAAACTTCAAAAGGAATACATATATTACCATGAGAGGCTTCCATTCTTTCGGGAAGCAGGTATGCCGGAAAATGTTATGAACGAGATTTTTGCGGATAAGGACCCGGTGGTAAAGCCGGTGCTGCCGGAATCCGGGGTAGTGGTTCTGCATGGCGGAGAGGAGCTTGCTTTTACGGGAGGGTTAACCCGGGTTCTGCATCTGCCGGGCCACACCAGCGGCCATATTTGTCTCTTTGAACCGGAGAGCAGTACTTTACTGGCCGGGGACTTTATACTTAAACACATCACACCCAACCCTGTGATGGAAGCGGACCGAGATGATTTCAGCAAAAGATCACCTGCTTTAAGGCAGTATCTGGAATCTCTTAAGAAAGCAGAGAAGATGAAGATAGGGCTAATCCTGCCAGGACATGGGAAAACTATTGATAACAGCAGGGAGACGATGGTCAATGCTCAAAGTCATCACGCGCGGCGGCTGGAGGCTTTCCTTGCCATCCTGTCAGGAGGCCCTTTGAACGCTTACCAGTTGATGCGGGAGATTTATCCCAGAATAAGAGGTTTTCAGATCTACCTGGGTATCTCTGAAATCTTTGCCCACCTGGATTATCTTCTGGAAGTGGGAAGGGCCGTCAGAGAAGAACACGGTGGGGTTCCTATATATCACAAAGCAAATGTCTCATTGAACCGCGGGTAGTTTGGCAGCGTCAAATATTAAGAAGAAAGAGGAGCATTTAATTGGGATTCAGGTTATTGGTCGCCATCTTAGCCGGAAAAGCCGCTGCGCGGCTCAGCCGCGCCCGTGGCTGCAGGGGCACTTCCCTGCCGGGTCTAGTTGCCCGCAAGATCTACCCGGGCACCTTAAAAGACCTGTCCGCCCAGGTGCGCAGGGACATCATTGTCGTTAGCGGCACTAACGGTAAGACAACTACCACAAATATGATTGCCGGAGTGCTTAGTGACGCGGGTCATAAGGTTATCGTCAACCGGGAAGGATCAAATATGATCACCGGAGTTACCGCAAGTTTCGTGGCTAATTCCGGGGTGAGTGCGAACATTGACTGTGATTACGCTGTGCTTGAAGTGGATGAGGCTTCAATGCCCGGGGTCTTGAAGGAAGTCAATCCCAAAGTGGTACTGTTGACAAATTTTTTTCGCGATCAACTGGATCGTTACTGGGAACTGGATAAGATAATCGGTATTATCAGTGATTCTTTACGCAGACAAAAACAATCGACCCTGGTGCTAAATGCTGATGATCCCCTGGTAGCACAGTTCAAGAGTACAACCGGTCTTCCCGCTGTGTTTTACGGGCTTTCCGGGCATGA
>JBAZQW010000207.1:0-4389 GCA_041645005.1 Desulfotomaculaceae bacterium
ACCTTTGACCAGGTTGTCTATGGCGGATGTTACGATCACCCGCCCGGTGCGGGAATCCAAAGTCAGGCCGATATCGCAGTGATTGGTTCCCGACACCCACTTGGTCTGGGGCAGCGTCCCGTCAGGCAGCACCCGTACAAAAAACTCATCCTTGTAATAATCAAGGTAAATTTCCCTGACCTTATCTTTCCCCACCTGGGCAAGAAGTTTTGCGTACACAGTGCTCAGAATGCCTCTGGTTATGGGCAGCAGGTGAGGAGAAAAAGTAACAATGATTTGTTCCCCCGCGATCCTGCTCAATTCCTGCTCAATTTCCGGTGTGTGGCGGTGAACGGCGACATTGTACGCCCTGAAATTTTCGTTGACCTCACAGAAATGGGCGCCCAGGGACAGCCCTCTGCCCGCCCCGGAAACCCCTGATTTTGAATCAATGACGATACTGCCGGTGTCAATCAGCCTGTGTTTCAGCAAAGGCGCCAGGGCCAGAATGGCGCTGGTGGGGTAGCAGCCCGGGTTTGCCACCAAGCGGGCCTCTCTTATCTGCTCCCGGTTTACCTCCGGCAGCCCATAAGCCGCGCCGTCCAGCAGTTTCCTGGCTTCGTGCTCCACCTTATACCACTGCTCATATACCCGGTAGTCAGTCAGCCGGAAGTCAGCCCCCAGGTCCACTATCTTTTTACCCAGGCGCGCCGCCTCAAGCGCTACCGGCATGGCGTGGCCGTGCGGCAGGGCGACGAAAATAACGTCAGAGTTATCAAAAAGCCTGGGGAAATTCATTTCCTCGCAAACCAACTGATTATATTTATACAGGTGCGGGTAAACCTTGTCAAAGGGCATGCCCACGTAACTCCGGGTTGTCAGCGCCGTCAGTTCAACCCCGGGATGGCTGTGCAGGATTCTCACCAGCTCCGCTCCGGCATAGCCCGTTGCCCCGATAATACTTACCTTGATTGTCAAAAAGGTCACCTCCGAGAAAATGTAAACATTAATAATTATACAAACTAATGCATAATAATACAACAACAAGCAGGGTTAAATCAAAACAATTCTTACCTGCCATAAAGTTACCCCGGCAGCCAGGCCGGGGCTTTTATTTTCTCTTAATTTCTATACCACGCTCCCGCAATCCTGCCGGGCAGTGTCTTAAATTCACGGAAAATCCTACCCCTTGCAGAAATGAGAGGTTTCTTAAAGGGAATGGATAAATCCGGGTTTAGAGAAGAAGATGAAAGGCTATGATCCTTGTCGATTCGTGTGGGTGGATTGAATTTTTAGCTGACGGTGACAAGGCGGAAGAATACATGAAATATTTCCTGGACCCAAAGGAAATAGTAACGCCGACCATTGTCATCAATGAAGTCTTTAAGAAGGTTTTAAAGGAAAGCGGCGAGGAAGCAGCCGTGATGGTGGCCGCCCAAATGAGCGGCACAAGAGTGATCGAGTTGTCTGAGATGCTATCACTCACAGCTGCCAATCTCAGTATAAAGCACAGCCTTCCCATGGCGGACGCTATCGTTTACGCGACGGCGGAGTTACTGGGGTGTCAAGTTGTGACAAGTGATAAGCATTTTAAGGATCTGGGGAACGTTGTTTATATTTAATTTGAAGCAGTATATATGAAATGATTAGGCCGGACTCTTTCCAACTGCAGTTGGTAAGAGTCTTTATTTTTGTCCTATTTTGTAGATATATATAAATTTTGGTATTATAATGATATTTAACAAAGAATTAAGGAATACTCCGTTCTTGAATTATAAATCAAAAATTTTTTTATTTTATGACAGAAACCAGTCACATCCAAATGTTAAGCTTTGATTAGAGTTTAGCTTCTATGCAATCCAGATTCGGGGACGTATAAGCTGGAATTGCAGGAAATTGAGAGTATTTACATCATGGGGGTTAAGTAAATGGATGTTTCAGAATGCCTTTTTCCCATGCAACATTAAATGTACTATGCGATAAAAGGATTGTCTTACATAACAATCAGAAATGGTGATGCAATGATCTATTACGGCCATACCAAAGAGGATCTAAAAACAAAAAAAGTGTTACCAAAGGAACATTGGCAGTTGCTCAAGAGTCATTTAGATGAAGTTGCCCGAATGACGGAAGAGCGGGCAGCAAAATTTGGAGCGGGTAAGCTAGGGAGAATTATTGGTCTGGCACATGATCTAGGAAAATATTCTGAGGCATTCCAAAAACGCCTGGATGGTGCACGTGAAAAGGTGGACCATAAAACCGCCGGTGCGCAGGAAGTATATCGCAGATTTGGCAAAGTAATCGGTAAAGCCTTGGCCTTTATAATTGCAGGGCATCACGGCGGATTACCGGATGGAAATAAAGGCGCCCCAGCAAATCTTCCAGAGCGCCTCGCCAGGACAGATATTCCGGACTATCAGGCATATGCAGGAGAAATTGATATTCCGGATCTTAACAATCAGGAGCTGGCATCAATGCCTACACCGAAGGATTTGTCTATGGCAGCATTTAGTTTTTCTTTTTGTATTCGAATGATGTATTCATGTTTGGTTGATGCAGACTATTTAAATACTGAAAAAACCATGAACGCGGAACGGTATAATACACGATCGGAATCTATATCTTCTCTATCTATAGAAGCAATATTAAAACGGTTTGAAAAAAAGTATGAATTTTTCTTGGATCATAATCGCCGAAACCCAACAGTAATTAACACAGCACGTCAAGCAATTCTGGAAAGGTGTTTGGCAATGGCAGACTCCAAACCAGGATTTTTTACATTGACTGTTCCAACGGGTGGAGGGAAGACATATTCATCTCTTGCATTCGGGCTAAAACATGCGGTGAACCATAATAAAGACCGTGTAATTTATGTCATCCCATACACCAGCATCATCGAACAAAATGCACAGGTGTTCAGGGAAGCGTTAGAGGATGACCCGCTAAAAGATAATGTTGTCCTTGAACACCACAGCAATTTTGAATACCCAGAAGGAAGTTTTGATGATTGGGATGAACATGAAAAAGTTTACCACCTGGCTTCGGAAAATTGGGATATGCCGGTTGTTGTAACCACAGCAGTGCAATTTTTTGAATCACTTTACGCAAATAAAGGGTCGCGTTGCCGAAAACTACACAATATTGTTAATAGCGTGATTATACTAGACGAAGCGCAGATGATGCCGATCGAGTGTATGAAACCATGCCTCTGGGCATTAGCGGAGCTTGTTTCCAACTACAACGTGACAGTGGTGATTTGTACTGCTACGCAACCTGCAGTGAAGGATCTTATTCCTGGAAATCCTAAAATATTGGAAATAGTGGAGAATCCAAATGAACTCCAGAAAATTTTTAAACGTGTGACTGTAGAAAATGCCAACGAAATGTCAGACGAGGAGATTGCTGCGGAGATGTCGGGCATCCCTCAGGTACTAACCATTGTTAACACCAGGCGCCATGCCAGGTTGTTGTTTGAAAAGCTTTTGGCTAAGGAGCAAGATGGAATATATCATCTGTCGGCGCGAATGTGTCCGGCACACCGTAAGATGGTTCTTGCAGAGATTCGCAGTGCGCTTCAAGATGGAAAACCATGCCGTGTGGTATCTACTCAACTTATTGAAGCGGGAGTAGATGTGGATTTTCCCGTGGTTTATCGCGCAGCGGCTGGAATTGATTCCATCGCGCAGGCGGCAGGCCGGTGCAACCGGGAAGGCCGGAGACACAGAGGACAGGTGATCGTTTTTGACCCTGAATCACATGGTATGCCTCAAAAAGGCAGGTTTTCTGCTGTAGCCGCCTTAACCCGCAGTACAGCAAGGCGCTTACATGAGCTTAATGATGATTTGTTATCACTAGAAGCGATCGAGTATTACTTTAAACAACTATTCGATTTAGAACGTGATAACCTTGATGCCAGTGATATTCTCAAAAGGATTAAAGATAGCAAAGATGATTTATCGTTCCCCTTTGCGGAAATTGCTGAAAAATTTCAGATGATCGACAACGCCACTGTTTCAGTGGTCGTCCCTTGGGACAAGTATGCCGAGAAATTGATGGGAAAAGCAGACCGCCACCCGTTTCCGGCCAGTCAGGTGCGCAGTCTGCAGCCATATGTGGTGCAGGTTTACCAATATGAGCTGGCTGCTTTGGAAAAGGAAAGAGTCATTAAAACTGTGGGAGATTTCATGAAATTTGTGACCGATCGTGATTATTATGACGGGCGGTTTGGCCTGAAAGATGCGAAGGAGGTGAAGGCACCTGCTGAAGTGCTTATATTCTGACGCAAAGTACTTATAGAAAGGAGAAGGTTATGGGATATGGAGTCAAACTCAGGGTTTGGGGCGACTATGCCTGCTTTACCCGGCCGGAAATGAAAGCTGAAAGGGTTAGCTATGACGTGATGACGCCGTC
>JBAZQW010000117.1:0-7061 GCA_041645005.1 Desulfotomaculaceae bacterium
CAAAGCCGTTTTTGACGAATTGGTCAACAAAGGAAGCGTTGCCCATCCCTGGCTGGGTGTTTACCTTCAGTCTGTGACCAAGGAGGCGGCGCAGTATTTTGGGCTGAGTGACCTTAACGGGGCGATCATAGCCTCGGTGGTAAAAGGCGGTCCTGCGGCCCAGGCCGGTTTACGGCAGGGAGATGTGATAGTCGGTTATAACGGCAGCGATATTGCCAACCCAAATCAGCTGATCGAACTGGTGCAGGGGACCACTATCGGAAGCCAGGTTGAAGTTAAGTTTATCAGGGGCGGTCAAACTAATACAACTGTTATTACAATTGCTAAAAAGCAGCAATAAAAAACAAATCCAAGGGTGAGACAGGGGGACGGTTCTCCTGTCTCACTTTTTTGTCTGCTTACAAATGTCATATAACTTAATAACTTAGGTACCCGGTACCGATTTGACGGTACCGATTTGAAAAATATTTTGACAAATATCAAGCTGATAGGATAGACTATGAATAAACAATATTAAATTAGTAGGAATTATAAACATAGTAAGCAGTAGATTTAAAAACTCTGTCAATTTGGAGAGGGGATTGTGAATTTGAAGTTTTCTACACGGGCACGTTACGGACTCAGGGCTATGCTGGAGTTGGCGCTGAGTTACAATCCGAGTGAACCTACGCCTCTTTTCCAGATAGCGGAAAGACAGGGCATTTCGGAAGGGTACCTGGAGCAAATGATGACTGTTTTGCGCAAAGGCGGGCTTGTGCGGAGCGTAAGGGGAGCACAGGGGGGGTACCTGCTGAGCAGGGTGCCCGCGAAAATTACCACTGGCGAAATTATCAGGTGCCTGGAGGGACCGCTTGGCCCGACAGGCTGTGTTAGTGAAGAAGATCCTGAGATCTGCGACCGGTCCGATTTCTGTGTCACCAGAACACTGTGGGAGAAGGTCAGGAATTCAATAGCTGACGTGCTGGACGGAACCACACTGGAGGACCTTTGCAAAGATGCGGAGAAGGTGCGGCGGTCCAGGGAAGCGAACATGTATTATATTTAGTAAATTTCCAAATCCGATTTAAAGGTGGCATCAGGCATGACAGAACAAAATGATAAAATTGTAAATCTCCCTGTAATTTTTTACAGGAACGGCGCTTTTTCAAGGGACGAGGACACCCTGGTCAGGGAAACGCCTGTAACTCTTTATCTTAATGACGTGGAGTTTGTAACCCTGGTCTGTTCACCAGGTGAGCTTAAAGAGCTGGCCGTGGGTTTTTTGTGTTCCGAGGGTGTGCTGCTCAGGCGGGACAATTTAAAGAATATTACCATCAACGAGGATGACGGACTGATCTGGGTAGAGACGGCAGGCGCCTCCCCGTCACAGGAGATGTTTCTGAAACGCTTTGTTACTTCCTGCTGTGGTCGTGGCCGCGCGTCTTTTTACTTCATTAATGATACCAGAGGGATCTCCCCCATACAATCTGATCTCAAAATCACGCCGCAGGAAATTTTTCACCTGTCCGGCCAGCTTGAAAACCTTTCTTCAGTATTCAGAACAACCGGCGGCGCCCACAGCGCCTCACTCTGTACCCGTACTGAAGTAGTCTGTTTTTACGAGGACATCGGCCGCCATAACGCTGTGGATAAGATATTCGGCAGGTGTTTTCTCGAGGATATCGCTTTAACTGATAAAATCCTTGTTTTCAGCGGACGTATTTCTTCGGAAATACTAATCAAAGTGGCCAAGATGGGCATACCTATGATTGTGTCCCGCTCGGCTCCGACTGAACTAGCGGTAAAGCTGGCGGAGCAGTTAGGGATCAGCGTGGTAGGTTTTGCCCGGGAGGGCAGGCTCAGTGTGTACGCCAACCATGAGCGGATTGAGGGCGCAGGCTAAAATGCTTATTGACAAATCCCGAGCGTTTTAATATGCTATACAAAAGCAATTCCGATTAAAATAGTATGTTTAAGAAGTGTCTCAAGGGGGTTTGTTTTAGTGCGTAGAGTTTATTTTGACCACAGCGGGACCACGCCGGTTCACCCGGCTGTAGCCGAAGAAATGTGCCGCTATCTTACAGGGGAAAATTTCGGCAATCCCTCCAGTGTGCATTATTACGGGCTGCAAATTAAGAAAAGGGTTGCGGAGGCCAGGGATAAGCTAGCCCAGGCTCTCGGCGCCGGCAGCGGGGAAATCGTTTTTACCAGCGGCGGCACCGAGTCAGACAACATGGCCATCCACGGAGCCGCCTATACCAACAGGAACAGGGGCAGCCACGTGATCACCAGCGCTGTGGAACACCATGCGGTGCTCAACACGGTAAAGGCTCTGGGCAAGCAGGGTTTCGATATCACCATTCTACCGGTGGACCGTTACGGTATGGTCAGTGCGGATGAAGTAGCTGCGGCGATAACCGACAAAACCACTGTTATCAGTATCATGCACGCCAATAACGAAGTCGGTACAATCATGCCCGTGGCAGAAATAGGAAAGCTGGCCAGGGAGCGCAAGATACTCTTTCATGTGGACGCTGTTCAGAGTTTTGGAAAAATCCCAGTGAATGTGGACGAAATCGGCGCTGACCTGTTGTCAATATCAGGGCACAAGATATACGGTCCCAAGGGAGTCGGCGCGCTATACATCCGCAAGGGAGCACGCTGGAGGCAGAGTCTTTTTCACGGCGGCGCTCAGGAGCGCCTGCGCCGGGCCGGTACCGAGAACATCCCGGGCATTATGGGATTGGCCAAAGCGGTCGAGTTGGTTACCGCCAATATGGAGCAGGAAAGCGCCAGGCTAAAATCTTTGCGTGACAAGCTGATTAAAGAAGTAATCAGCCGTTTCGAGCATGTCAGCCTGTCCGGCCACCCCACAATGCGGCTGCCGAATCACGCCAGTTTTCTTTTTAAATACATTGAAGGGGAGTCGATGCTGCTCAGCCTTGACATGAAAGGTATCGCGGCTTCCACCGGCTCCGCCTGCACCTCGGGTTCCCTGGAGCCTTCCCATGTGCTGCTGGCCATGGGTGTCGCCCACGAAGATGCGCATGGTTCCCTGCGCCTGACCCTGGGCAAGGACAACACCGAAGAGGACGTGGACTATTTCCTTGACGTTATGGGACCTATTGTGGAAAAACTGCGGGACTTGTCACCGCTAAAGGACTGAGGAAGCATGGATCAAGAAACCGTAAAACAGTTATCAGGTGAAATTGCCAGGTTGAAGAAAGAGCACAACGCGGTTATTCTGGCTCATTTCTACCAGCGGCCGGAAGTTCAGGACGTGGCTGACTTCATAGGTGATTCCCTGGCTCTTTCACAGCAAGCCGCGAAGACTGACGCCGATGTGATTATCTTTTGCGGAGTTCATTTTATGGCAGAGAGCGCGTCCATCCTTTCCCCCGACAAGATCGTGGTCCTGCCTGATGAGCAAGCCGGCTGTCCGATGGCCGACATGGTCGACGCGATACAGCTGGAGCGGAAGAAACAGGAGTACCCTGACGCCATCGTGGTCTGCTATGTGAATACTTCGGCTGAAGTAAAAGCTGGATGCGACGTCGCCTGCACTTCGGCCAACGCTGTCAGGGTGGTAGCGTCACTGCCGGAGGATAAGCCGATTATATTTGTGCCGGACGAGAACCTGGGGCATTACATAGTTACCCAAACCGGAAGGGAAATGATTTTGTGGGAAGGGTACTGCAACACTCACCACCGGCTGACCGTCGAAGATGTGCTCAAAACAAAGGCCGAACATCCGGAGGCACTGGTTATGGTGCACCCGGAATGTCATCCGGAAGTAGTGGCCCTGGCCGATAAGGTGTCGAGCACGGCGGGTATGATCAATTTCGCCAGGGAAAACGATGCCCATGAATTTATAGTCGGCACGGAAATGGGGATACTTCACCCGCTGAAGAAACGCTGCCCTGATAAACAGTTCTATATGGCATCCAAAAAACTGGTTTGCCCCAATATGAAGAAAACAACACTGGAAAAAGTGCACCAGGCTCTGATAAGTCTAGAGCCCCGGGTGACAGTTCCGGAAAAAGTAAGAAAGCAGGCCATCCGCTGTTTGGAAAGAATGCTGGAAATCTCGTAGTGTTTTATCAAGAAGATGAAAATCAGCGCTGTAGGTTCGATTTCAATCGAACACGGCGCGCTAGCGCCTAACTTGTTTGCGCTTCCAAAGGGGACATTCCTCGTACATAAAGTAATACCCCAAACAGAGGTGTGTCCCCGTTCCTTAGCCGGTGTGTCCCCTTTCCGCTGACGAATAAACTCGCACCTACATTTATAAAGGAAACCCAAACGTTATTTTCAGAGAAGTTGTCTCATGCGCAGCCCCTATTTCATGGGGGCTGATATTATTCTTCACCAGGAAAGGGGATAAGTTATGACCAGGATCGCCGACAATCTGACGGATTTAATCGGCAACACCCCCCTCCTCCGGCTCCGGCGCATATCACAGGGGACAGAAGCTGACCTGGTGGTTAAACTGGAGTCTTTTAATCCCGGGGGTAGTGTTAAGGACCGCATTGGCTGGAATATGATCCTGCGTGCGGAGGAGCAGGGACTGCTTAAACCCGGCTCGGTGATTATCGAGCCCACCAGCGGCAACACCGGTATTGCCCTGGGTTTTGTGGCGGCCTCACGCGGCTACCGCTTGATTTTGACCATGCCTGAAACCATGAGCGTTGAACGGCGGAGTTTGCTCAAGGCATACGGGGCGGAACTGGTACTCACGCCAGGGGCATTGGGAATGAACGGAGCGATACAAAAGGCTAAAGAATTAGCCGGGGAAATAGCCGGTTCATTCATACCGCAGCAGTTTGAAAATCCGGCCAACCCGGAGATTCACCGGTTGACCACGGCGGAAGAGATCTGGCGGGACACCGGCGGGGAGGTGGATGTTGTCGTGGGCGGTGTGGGCACCGGAGGCACAATTACCGGGATCGCCCAGGTGCTCAAAGAGCGGAAGCCAGGACTGAGGATAGTTGTGGTTGAACCCGCCGATTCACCTGTTTTGTCAGGAGGAAAACCTGGCCCGCACAAGATACAGGGCATTGGCGCCGGGTTTATTCCCAAAGTTCTCGATCTTGCGCTGGTCGATGAGATTATCAGGGTTAGCAACCAGGATGCCTTTGAAACGGGACGGCGCCTGGCCCGGGAGGAAGGGCTGCTGGCCGGTATATCTTCCGGGGCGGCAGTTTTTGCGGCTCTGGAGTTGGCGCGGCGCAAGGAAAACCAGGGCAAGCTCATTGTGGCTATCCTGCCGGATACCGGGGAGAGATATCTGAGCACGCCCATGTTTCAGGACTAATATAATATTAAAGAAATCTTTAGTTAAGGAGGTAAACTATGTTTAACCGGTTGCGCGAAGATATCCGGGTGGTTATGGCGCGGGACCCGGCGGCCAGGTCGGCCTGGGAAGTTGTTCTCTGCTACCCCGGGTTTCACGCCATACTGATGTACAGGTTGGCCCACAGGTTTTACGGCTGGGGCTGGTATGTTACAGCCAGGTTTATCTCTCATGTCGCCCGTTTTTTAACCGGGATCGAAATTCACCCGGGCGCAAAAATAGGGGAAGGCCTTTTTATCGACCACGGTTCCGGAGTGGTTATCGGCGAGACAACCGAGATAGGCAACAATGTCACCATCTACCAGGGAGTGACCCTGGGGGGCACGGGCAAGGAAAAAGGCAAGAGGCACCCGACCATAGGCGATAACGTGGTGGTAAGCGTCGGCGCCAAGGTACTGGGCTCTTTTCCCGTAGGCGACAACTCCAAAATCGGCGCGGGGTCTGTAGTGTTAAAAGCAGTCCCCCCCGAAAGTACGGTGGTGGGAGTGCCCGGCAAAGTGGTAGCCCGGAACGGACAGAAGTTCATTCGTTCGGAAGATTACGAAATAGACCTGCGCCATGACCTGCTGCCGGACCCTGTGGCGGAAATGATCCTCTGCCTGCAGAAAAAAATCGACATGCTGGAAAGACGAATCATGCAGATGGAGCAAAATAATGGCCTGCCGGTGGAAACTGTCTGTGAGGACGGAACGATAAAGTGCGGTGAAGGCTGTCTTTTTGTTAAACAGGGAGCAGAAGGCTAAGTCAATTGCGAACCCAAGCTTGTCTAAAAATATTCTAAAAATATTATTGTGACCTGGACAAATTATTGTTGACAAAAGGGATTTGTTTCAAATATAATCATACTAATTCTATAATATATATAGTATTAATATAATATCTAATCTTATCCAGAGAAGGGGAGGGCAGGACCCTATGAACCTTCGGCAACCTCAGAGCAGCGTGCCTGAAAGGTGCCAATTTCCGCCGGTGAGATACCGGAGAGATAAGAAGGGAAGTTTATCAAAAACCTCTTCTTATTTTGGAAGAGGTTTTAATATTATGGTGGAACCAAACAGCACATAACGTTTTTTTCAGAGTAGATAATACGCAAAGGAGAGATGTCACATGACCACAAGGACTTCAGGCTTTGCAACACGGGCTGTTCACGCGGGGCAGCAAGCAGACCCAACCACCGGCTCGCGGGCGGTTCCCATCTACCAGACCACCTCCTATGTATTCAGGGACTCCGACCATGCCGCAAACCTTTTTGCGCTGCAGGAGCCAGGCAATATTTATACCAGGATCATGAACCCTACCACAGATGTTCTGGAGCAGCGGGTAGCCGCCCTGGAAGGCGGTGTGGGCGCTCTGGCAACCGCTTCGGGGCAGGCCGCGGAGTTTCTGGCCATCGCCAATCTGGCCGGCGCGGGGGACCACATTGTGTCTGCCAACAGTCTGTACGGCGGTACCTACAACCTTTTCAAAGCCACGTTGAGCCGGTTTGGTATAGGCGTTTCGTTTGTGGAGCCGTCTGATCCGGAGAATTTTCGCCGGGCGATCACACCTGACACGAAAGCATTGTACGCCGAGTCCAGCGGCAACCCGAAACTGGATGTTATAGATTTTCAGGCGCTGGCGGATATTGCTCATGAGGCCGGGATCCCGTTTGTTGTGGATAACACTGTAACCACTCCCTACCTCTGCCGGCCGCTGGAACACGGGGCGGATATCGTAGTTCACTCCGCAA
>JBAZQW010000118.1:0-7031 GCA_041645005.1 Desulfotomaculaceae bacterium
CCTTAGAAGAATGCCGATATTATTTAAATCTTGAGTGATGAAATGGCTTCCTGCATCTCGCTTACCACTTCATCCAGGGTCTCGGCGGCGGCGGTGAACCTGTCAACCAGCGCCGTTTGAGCAACAGTTGCTTTGTTTACGCTGTTAATGCCGTCCGTAACCTGCTGCGAGTAAGTTGTTATTTCCTTTACCAGGATGATCAGGTCTTTAAGATTCGCAACCAGAGACTTGACAAACTGGGAAGCCTCACTGGCGGCGCTGTATCCTTCCGAGACTACCTGCTGGTCCTTTTCCAGACTGATCGAGGCCTGCCGGGCGTGCTGCAGCGCTTTTTCAAACAGGCCGTATATCCCTTTGGTAGCGTTGGCGGCATCCTGGGAGCGCTTTTGGATTTCCGCGGCCAGGGCTGGAAAATTGCTTTCCTCTTTTTTGTCTGGCCCGGGCTCTCCAGTACTGGCTTTGGGGGGCGGGGATTTGCTCTCCTTAGATGTTGACATTTCCATAACAGCTTTCTGAGCCAGGAGGTTGGCCTGGTCCGCTATCAGCGCTATAAATTGAATGATGTCACCGATCTTTTCCAGGTGGGATTCAAGTTCTTTGACAGATTCGCTGGTGCGCAGCATAGCAACACTGCTTGATTTCATCTGCTTCAAGAATTTTTCTGAAGTTTCTTCAGCTCTGGAAAGGCTTACCACGGTTTTTTCGGAAACTTCGATAACAGCTTCAGAGCCTTTTTCCATCTTTTTCACTGTTTCTGAAAGCTGGTTCATTTTTACCGCGGTGGTGTTTGAAGTGTCCGCTGCCTTGCGGATGCTTTCCTGTAGTTCATTCGTATAATCAGCGACAGTATCAGCTGAGTGGTTGGTCCTTTCAACCAAACTCCTGAGTTTGTCAACCATGTTGCCAAAAGAGCGAATCAGGTTGCCAAGCTCATCTTTTGATGTGGTTTCCAGGTTAATACCTGTGAAATCGCCGCCGGCGATACGATCAGCTTCAATTTCCAGCCTTTTTACGGTGCCGGTAATCCGGTTGGAAATATAGATAATGATAAAGAGCAGAGCGATGGTCAGGGCGGTCACTCCTCCTAAAATCTGGTTCCTGGCCACGGCTATTTGCCTGTTTGTTTCATCTATGGAAAAACCGACCCTAAAAGCCCCCCAATGGCGGCCGTTTACATAAATAGGTGACGATATGTCCCACATGATTTCCCCGGTGTCACCTCTCTGGTAAACCTGAAGCAGGTAGGGCTCCAGGTTCTGCGACGCCGCCAGGCCAACGGTATCGTTGAAAATCCGTTTGGACCGCGCGGGGTTGTCTCCTATCCCGCCGGGGAGGAAAACCCCGCTTTTGGGATATACGTTATTGTGAGTGGGAACATAGCCGTTTATATCCTGAGACACCGAGTATATAACGACCTTGTCATTGAGAAAAGTGTCCTGCACAATGCTCAAATTCGCGTCCGTGAAAGAATCGAACGCAGTGTGGTATTTGGGAGGTTCAATATTGGGGATGCGCTGGTAGTTTGTGTCAAATACCTGGTTATCAGTAAGGACACCATTTTTGATAGCGTCACTCAGTAGTTTTCCGGAGGTGGCGGCGCCCGTCTGGGCGAGGATAATACCCCTGCCCAGCAGCGCTGTGCGCAATGTATCGGACTGCCTGTATAAGTCATACGCTAAAAAGACGATAAGTAAAGGCAGCATTACACTTATGATAATAATGCCGTTTTTGAGTTTTAGAGATTTTAGCTTAAAAAGTTCCACCACAGTCACCCCTTTGGCCTGGTCTTGTTGGAACACCTGAATCATCCGGTCTTTGCAGCTGTCTTTATCTCCAAATCATGGATTTCTTTCGCTAATAATATAATAACAGAAAAAAGCGGTTTTTTAAAAAAAATATTGTGCGAATGAATTCGCACCTAATTGAGATATGAGATGTGAGAAGTGAGACATGAGAATTAAAGAGAAACCTCAAGGGTCAAAAATACCCAAGAGGAATGCTTAAATCCCACGTTCCACGTCTCATTTCCCACAGCCCATTTATATACCCAGGTACGCTTCTTTTATGTGCTCGTTATTTAAGAGCTCTTTACCGGTGCCATGTAAAAACACTTTGCCGTTCTCAAGCACGTAAGCCCGGTGACACATGTTTAAGGTCTGCACCACATTCTGCTCAACCTGCAGCACAGTAACGCCCTCTTTATTAATGTCCCTGATATTTTCGAAAATCTGCTTAACCAGTACCGGCGCCAGACCCAGAGAAGGTTCGTCCAGAATGAGCAGTTTGGGCAGCGCCATCAGTCCTCTGCCCAGGGCCAGCATTTGCTGCTGACCGCCGCTCAGGGTGCCGGCTTCTTTATTCTTCTTTTCCTCAAGGATGGGGAATTGTTCATACACCTTTTTCATTGTTTCTTTACGTTTTGCCTTGGCCTCGGGAAACAGCGACCCCATTTCCAAATTCTCCTGCACAGTCATTTCAGGGAAAAGCCGCCTGCCTTCAGGCACGTGAATAATACCCAGCTCCGCAATTTTATGCCCGGGCACCTGGGTTATATCTTTCCCCATAAACTCGATGCTGCCCTTGCCAACCTTGAGCAGGCCGGAAATAGCGTTTAGAGTGGTGGTTTTGCCGGCCCCGTTGGCGCCAAGGATGGCTACAAATTCCCCCTCTTTAACCTCAAACGAAACATCCCACAGCACCTGAACGTCTTTATAGGATACGTTAATATCTTTTACCTTAAGCATAAGCATCTCCTAAATATGCTTTAATTACCTCAGGAGTGTTCGCAACTTCCTGCGGTTTTCCCATTGCTATTTCTTTGCCGAAGTTGATCGCCAGGATCCGGTCGGAAATGCCCATCATCACTTTCATGATGTGTTCAATAATGATTATGGTAACACCAGTGTCGCGAATACGCCGGATCAGGTCTATGGCCGCTTCAGACTCCCTGGGGTTGAGCCCCGCGCAGGTTTCATCCAGCAGCAGCAATTCCGGTTCCGTAGCCAGCGCCCTGGCAATTTCCAGCCTTTTGCGCAGTGGAATAGGCAGGCCTTTGGCCTCGCTGTCGGTATACTTGCCCAGGTTACAGAATTCAATAATCTCTTCCGCTTTATGTCTGGCCTTGACGATACTGCCCGTGCGCAAAAAAGCTCCGGCTATAATATTTTCAATAACGGTCATGCGTCTTAGCGGTTTAACCACCTGAAAAGTCCTGCCAATCCCTATCTTGCAGATGTTATGCGCGGGCAGCATATCGATCCTTTTCTCTTTAAAATAAATTTCGCCCGAAGTAAGCGGGAAAAAGCGGCTAATCATGTTGAAAACGGTTGTCTTCCCAGACCCGTTCGGTCCGATAACACCGAATATTTCCCCCTGCTCTACGTTAAAGCTCAAACTTGAGACAGCTGTAAGACCACCAAATTTTTTGGTGATAGCCCTTGCTTCAAAGAAACTCATCTAAACACCCCCGGACACGCTTGCTTTTTTGCGCTGCGTCACACGTTTCAATAAATCCAGTTCACCTGCAATACCATTCGGCAGGAACATGATGATAACACATACCAGGATGCCAAAGATAAGCACATTGGCCGAACCCAGCGTGGTGCGGAACAGCTCTCCCAGGAAAATGTAGATAGCCGCTCCGATAGTCGGACCCCAGGTGGTGGCAACACCCCCGAGCATGACCACCAGGATCGCCATAACAGAAATGTTAGTCAGATTGAATACAATGTTCGGGTCGATAAAAGCAACGTAATTCATATAAAAGGCTCCTGCCAGGCCTGTAAAGAAGGCGCTCGGCAGCAGCGCCAGGTTCTTATATAATGTTGTGGGTATGCCCAGGGAAGTGGCGGCGTCCTGGTCTTCCCTTATGGCAACCAGGTAGTAACCGACCTTTGAGTGCACGATAAGGAATGTTGCCAGCAGGGTAATGGCCAACATACCCAGGCCGGTGTAATAATAAAACATTTTACTGGTTATGGCCGGCATAATCAAAATGCCCTTGGCGCCATTGGTAAAGTCCGTGACATTTAAAAAAACCAGCCTGAAGATTTCACCCAGAGCCAGCATGGCCAGGGCAAAATAAGGACCTCTCAGCCGGAAACAAATCATCCCGATGGGCAGGGCAGCCAGAGCGGCTACCACCGGGCCCAGGAGTATACCCCACCAGGGGGAGAGACCGTAGTGCAAAGTTAAAAGACCCGCCGAGTAGGCGCCCAGTCCAAAGAAAGCGGCGTGACCAAATGAGACTTGACCTGCGTATCCTCCTAAAAGGTTCCATGATGTGCCGATAATGGCCCAGATAATAATCAAAATAAATATGTGCAGCTGATATGGGGCTTTTATAAACACCGGTATCAAAACTGCCAAAAGAATAAAAGCAATTGTCATTAGAAACTTTTTATTTAACATGTTTTTCTCACCTCTTAACTAAACTCCTGAAACCACCGGGCAGGAACAAGAGCACAAGTATAAATATGACTAATCCTACAACATCTTTATAGCCCATGGAGATATAGGTGGCGCCCAGCGATTCCGCAAGCCCCAGGATCAACCCGCCAACCGCGGCGCCCATGGTGCTGCCCAGACCGCCTAAAATGGTGATGATAAAGGATTTGGCGGTGAACAAGTGGCCAACGTCAGGAAAAAGGTAAAACAGCGGCAGCAGCAGCGAACCCCCGGCGGCGGCCAGGGCGGCTCCTATACCAAATGTGATCATGGTGATTTTTGAGGAGTTAATACCCATATACACAGCGGCATCCCGGTCCTGGGAAGTGGCTCTGATCGACTTGCCTAGATCGGTTTTGGTTAAAAAAAGGTGAAGCATAAAAGTGAAAAGCATAGCGATGAAGAAACCGATTAACAAAGGCACGCTGATCGACATGGCCCCTAAAAAGACCGTATCGGAGGAATAGGTTGTGGTAACAGAGCGGTAGTCAGACTTGAAGAGCAGCCTGGCCACCTCGGTTAATACCAGCATAATGCCAACCGTGAGCAGCACCTGGTTTTCCGGCAGGATGGAATCGACTTCAACCAGCCGGTTGATCATATATTTTTGAATCAGGCAGCCAAGCAAAAACAGGACCGGCATCGCTATAAACATGCCGATGTAAGGATCTATGCCAAAATTTTTGGAACAAACGTATGTTACGTACATTCCCACCATCACCAGGGCGCCGTGAGCCAGGTTGATGATCTTCATGACACCCATAATCAAGGTCATACCGATGGCGATTAAGGCGTACATTCCTCCAAGCAGCAAGCCGCAAATAATTGTCTGTCCTAACAACATCTTATGTGTACCCCCTAAGTTCAAGCAAAAAATTCTTTCTTTTTAGCCGGTGCAGAACGGAAGGAGCCTGCGCTCCTTCCGTTCTGCACATTATGTTTTTGTCAGCAGGTAATTACCTCTCGGTCCACTTGGGGACGGGGTAAACATAATTGGCGGATTTTACGTTTTCAGGCCAGACAACATCCAACTTACCTTTTTGCCACTGTACCACATAGGTGTTGGGCTTGTTCTGGTTGGTGAAGCCTTCCCAGTCTTCAAACTTGATTGGGCCCATGATAGTTTTTAGATCAGTTTGTTTCAGCGCCTGCTGGATCCCTGTATTGGTCATGTCTTTGGCCCTGCTCAGGGCGTCGGCTATGACGTACATGGTGGCGTAGGCCTGCGCGCCGTGGTAATCAGGCTCCTTGCCGTATTTCTGCTTGTACTTGTTGAAGTAATCGCTTGCGCCCGGCCAGGCCACGTTGGGCACCCACAGGGTTGTGGAAGCGACATAATCTGAAGCCGCCCCGGCGTTTTCGTAGAATTCAGGCATGGTATAACCAGCGCCGTTACCGACAAAAAGCTTGGTGTTAAAATCAAGCTCTTTCATCTGTTTTACAATCATCGAGGCGTCCATGACGTAGGAAGTTGCGAAAATCATATCCGGGTTAGTGCTCCTAAGATTGGCCAGCATTGGCTTAAAGTCAATGGCGCCGTGCTCGTAAGCCTGGTCAAAAGCAACATTGATTCCTCTTTTTTGACATTCATCCCTGAAGCCTTTGGCTGAAGATGAGCCAAAATCTGTGTTTTCAAAAATTATGGCTACGCTTTGCGGCTTGACAACCTTCTCCAACATATCCCAGAAGGCGATGGTGTATTTGCTGGCGGGTGCCGCGGTCCCTCTAAAAACATACTGCCAGCCTTGCTTGGTAATAGCGTCGGAAGAACCGGTAACAATAAGGAACGGCATGTTCATCGACTGGGCCGAACCGGCTATTACGTTGGTGCAGGCACTGCTGTAACCGCCGCTGAGCATGTTAACCTTGTTCTGGTTAACCAACTTTTCGGTTGCGGATTTCGCCACATCCTGTTTACCCTGGTCGTCTTCATACATAAGATTAATCTCTTTACCGCCCACAGTGGTTTTGCCGGCAGCTTTCAGTTCTTCATAGGCCATTTCGAAAGAATTCTTTTCCATCTCCCCAAACATAGCCTCACTGCCGGTTAAAGGTAATATAACCCCAACTTTAATCGCGTCCTTACCCGCGCTGCTGCCGCCGCCGCAACCGCTGGCAAGCAACCCGACCAACGCAACTACGAGCAATACAGCTAAGATTTGCCACCTGTACTTTTTCACTTAAATCCCCCTTATATACTAAGTAGTTAACTAACACCTATGCATAGCTATGTAACCCGCTATATGCCTTTTCGCCTAAACTTTCACCCGTGAAGACCAGTTACACTTGTCCAGTTTAAAGAGAGATCCTTAGCCATAAGTTTTAGATAATCTGATGCTGCTTCAACCACCTCCTGCTTAGATTTTACAATTGGTGTGATAGACACAATTTATTAATCAACTTTTTTAAAAGCCTATCAGTATAATTATGTTCTTTTCAGGCAGCGTTCGGCAGTATTATTATAACACATTAAGAATGAGGCCCGGAAATAAAATCGTATGTTTTTTCACAATTTTCTATGTATTTTGAATACATGAATACAGGGATACCGTAATACGTGAATACCTGGATACCATAATACACGG
>JBAZQW010000119.1:0-6944 GCA_041645005.1 Desulfotomaculaceae bacterium
AATTATGGACACTATCGTTATTTTTGACCGGATCAGGGAAAACAGCTTTAATAAAAAGAAAGGCGA
The DNA here is from genome assembly GCA_041645005.1 of Desulfotomaculaceae bacterium. GTDB lineage: Bacteria > Bacillota > Desulfotomaculia > Desulfotomaculales > Pelotomaculaceae > Pelotomaculum_B. The sequence continues at coordinate 67 of JBAZQW010000119.1, forward strand.
AGCCCTGGAGGATCTTATCAACAAGAGCTTGTGGCAGACGATGGCACGTTCGATTAACACGGTACTGGCAGTGCTGTTCGTTCTTGTGGCACTTCTCTTGATGGGAGGAATGACCATGCGCGGCCTGGTCCTGGCCCTTATGGTCGGGGTTATCAGCGGAGCATATTCCTCCATCTGCAACGCCAGCCCGCTCTGGTACGATATAAAAAGGATGGAGACAAAAGGCCGGCCCAAGACCGCCAAAGCCTGATTATAAAAACAACATATATACGCTAGCGCAAAACCAGCGGAAACGAGCATTAATAGGCGTGTGGCAGCTATTGCCACACGCCTTTTTTGTTTTTTTTAAATCTTTCGGGGAAAATACTATCGGTTGATAATAAATTCGCAGATGCGATTTTGGTCGTAGGTATATCCTTTGTTCTTAACGGGTCATTGCCCAAAATGAGACAGGAGAACCGTCCCCTTGTCTCAACTACAGTGACGAAAATTGTAGGTTCGGATTTATCCGAACATTTTGTGCGACTAAAGTCGCACCTACATCTTCCCACGTCTCACGTCCCACGACTCACGACTCAATCAGGAGGTAAGTATGGAGGGCGACACCCAAAGCCTGCTTTTAAAGGGTTTACAGGAAAAGATTACCGACCTGGCTGTTAAAATGGAAAAAATGAAGCTGGCTGAGTACGTACAACTTCTTAACCATCCCTGGCGCCTGTTGTATATCAACTTTATCGCCGGGATTGGCAGAGGTGTCGGCATAGCTGTCGGCTTTACGATCCTGGGCGCGCTTGTCTTATATATTTTAAAACACCTGGTTTTGCTTAACCTGCCGTGGATAGGCGGTTTTATAGCGGAGATTGTCCAGATGGTTCAATTAAAAGTGGGATCTTAATAAACAATTCATGGAGGTATAACCGTGCAAAAAGAACTTCTTTTGGATTTTAAGAGGCGCCTTTTAGGTGAAAGAAGCAGGCTGGCCGGACAAATCAACTTCATAGATGAACAGGGTTACGGTGGACTGGGAGTGTCGCTGGGCGAATCCATTGGCGAGATTTCAACCTATGATAACCACCCTGCGGATATCGGCACGGAGGTTTTTGAGCGCAGCAAGGACTTTGCCCTGCGGGAAAACGCCATGCTTGGTGTGGCTGAGATAGACAGCGCTCTGGCAAGAATAAAGGACGGAACTTACGGCGCCTGTGATGTCTGCGGGCATGACATTGCCCTGGAAAGGCTGGAAGTGGTTCCTTCAAGCACAAAATGCCGGGACTGCCAGGAGGCACAGGAAAAGATCCCGCACCAGAACGACCGGCCGGTTGAGGAGGAAGCGCTGGGGATACCTTTCGCCAGGAGTTTTAAAGATGACACAGATGATATAGGATACGACGGGGAGGACGCCTGGCAGGAAGTAGCCCGTTACAGTGAAACCACTGACGAGTGGTCCAGGGGCGGCTCTTACTACGGCTATTCCGATTTTGACATTGAGAGGAAAGGCGAGGTTACTGACGTGGACAACATCGCTTATGAGGTCGGAGATGACGGGATGTTTTATAAGAGTTTCCAGGGAGTAGACGATGAAGACGCTCCGGTCGAGATTATTAATACCGGAGAAGAAGATACTTGAGAACGATGAGAACATGATTTTTTGAATGACTATGTTCTGCAGGAAATTATTATATAAAGCAGAAGTAAACAAGCAGACTATCTTGATCCATTGTCCTTGAAAAGCAAATATAAAACTAACCAGTTCTTTGTACATGAATGAAAATCACAGGCAAGGCTTTGAAATATGTATTAAATAAAAAAATAAGCAAGATACGGAAGAAAGATGGAAACGCACATGATTATTGACGCCCACACACACATCTATCCTGATTTAGTAGCAGAAAAAGCAATAAGAACCATTATTGGGAATACAAAAGGCCATTTGGATGCCTATACTGACGGAACTTTTAATAATTTACTGACCTCTATGGATGATGCGGGTATTGACATTTCCATTGTTTTGACAGTTGCCACCAACCCGGAACAAGGAAAAGGTATTTTGCAATGGATCAAGCAAATAATTAATCTTTCCCCGCGGATGATTTACTTTGGATCAGTTCATCCTTATGATCCTAACAATAAAAATATTATTAAAGAAATAAAAGAATTAGGAATACAAGGCCTTAAATTCCATCCCGCTTACCAGCACTTCCCGGCTGATTCAAAAGAAGCTTATAAAGTTTATGATGAAGCTTTGAGAAATGATTTAATTCTTTATTTTCACTCAGGTTTTGATGTGAGCATGCCGGAATCCATTTACGCGTCTATTGATAGATTTTCAAACTTACTAAAAGATTTTGAAGGCTCAAAAATAGTATTAGCCCATGCTGGAGGAATTGGTGAATCGGAAAAAATCTTGGATTTGTTTAGTGATAAAAAATGCTATTACGATACATCATTTATATTAGAAGATATGATGCTCAGTGAACACGCCAAAGAACTTTACAGGCAGAATGAGGATTATTTTATCTTTGGCACAGACAGTCCCTGGCGGGATCAGAAAAAATATGTTGATATAATTAGAAATTCGGATTTTTTAAATGAGGAACAAAAAGATAAAATCTTTTATAAAAATATTTTAAAATTGATTAAAATTTAAGCATGTTGACAGGTTATGACAGATAATAGATAATTTTATAACGAGCAAATTTTTAAGGAGGCAGCGCAGATGGAATATAGAATTCTACTTGCTTCTGACGGGTCGGATAATGCCCTCCGGGCGGCTGAATTTACTGCCGGACTGGTTAGCATGGCTCCTGCGATCAAGGTGACTGTTTTGGTGGTAAATGAAATGCTGGAAACAATGAAATATTATTCACCCCTGCGATCTCCTGTGATTTTTGAGGAAGTGGAAATTTTTTTCAAAGATAAAACACAGGATGCCCTGGACAGGACTATAAAAATATTCAAAGAACTTAAGATCGAGGTTGAAGGGATAGTAAAAGTGGGCAACCCGGCCCAGGATGTGGTGGATTTTGCGCGGGAGGAAGGATTTGACCAAATTGTTGTCGGCAGCAGGGGTATGGGCAGCCTGAAAGGCATAGTGCTGGGCAGTGTTAGCTCAAAAATCGTACATCTGGCTGGCTGTCCCGTTACTGTAGTGAAATAAGAAAACCGGCCAGGCCGGTTATCTTTAGTGCAGGGACTTCTTAACATCATTTGGCAGGTTGGATTCTAACAGCTCTTTTAATTCCTGATGCTGCTCTTCGTTCAGTAAATCCTTAATAGCCAGGGCACCCTCGGCGACTTTCTCGCTGAGATAAATCGGGGCTTGGGTGCGCAGAGCCAGCGCGATGGCATCGCTTGGCCGGGAGTCAACCACCATTTCCTTATCCTGATGCCACATGTGCAACTGGGCGAAATAAGTCCCGTCTTTGACATCGTTGATTAAAACCATGCTCAGCTGGATTTCCAGGCGACCGCAGATATTTTTTAAAAGGTCATGGGTCAACGGCCGTTCAGGGCAAATGCCCTGCAGGGTCAGAGCAATAGCATGGGCCTCAAATGGTCCCACCCAAATAGGCAGGGCTTTTGACTCACCCTCATCTATCAACAAGATCACCGGGTTCATCATGATGTCATAGGCGATTTCCTTAACTTTAACTGGAATCATTTGATTTCACCTTCTTTTATAAATAAGGAACGAAATTATGAGCAAGTACCGTCTTTTTTGAGGTGGATAGTATGGATTTAACCTGGCTTTTTTTGATTCTATGCCCTTACATGCTGCTGTATTTTTATTTTTCCGATGTAACTCACTGGGCCAAATGGAAAATTACAGTTTCATGGCTTCTTGGGTTAATCATCATTATCGCAGGGTGGTTTCTGATAAATTACTATATCCCTGATCCTCTGCCGTTTCCCGCTCCTTTGTTCAAAGCGGCTTAGGATGACGGCATCCTATAAAACAGGCTTTAAGCTTAATGCTATTTTACCATAAGAGGCAGGGGCCGGAAAGGTAATAAATCAGCGAGAAGTTTTTAAAACGAATAGCTTGGATAGGAGTTGTAAATAAAGCTTATCCTGTGCTATACTACTTTTTAGTCAGGCCGGTTATTAAACGGTCGGGCCGTAAGGCAGCGGTTTTGCCCGTGGGACTTCATCTGACATACAGGATGAGTGCACGGGCTTATTTGCTTTTAAAGGGGGTTGGAGAACTTGAATGAGAAGACAAAAACAGCACGTTTGTCGATTGCTTCCAATACAATCTTAACCCTTGGCAAACTCGGTGTCGGCATCTCTATGAATTCAGTGAGTGTAATTTCAGAAGCTATACACTCCGGTTTAGATTTGCTGGCCGCTATACTTGCCTTTTTATCAGTCAGGGAGTCGGCTAAGCCGGCTGACGAAAGGCACCAGTACGGCCACGGAAAATTTGAGAATTTGGCAAGCATCACCGAGGCTATTTTAATATTGGTTGCGGCAGGCATGATCATCTATAATGCTTATCCCAAAATATTCAGGGGGGTGGAGGTTCACTCCTTAGGGCTTGGTTCGATTGTCATGGGTGTCTCTGCGGTAGTTAACTTTTTTGTTTCAAGGGAACTGATGCGGGTGGCCCGCAAGACGGAATCACCAGCCCTGGCCGCAGATGCGTGGCACCTCCGTACGGATGTTTATACTTCTCTGGGCGTCCTGGCCGGAATTGTCGCCATTAAGTTAACCGGCCTGGCCATAATAGACCCTCTAATAGCTATTGCTGTTGCGCTGCTTATTGTTAAAGCGGGTATAGATTTAATACGTGACTCGGTTCAAAGTATCCTGGACGCCAACCTGCCGGAAGAGGATGAAGAGGTTATCAGGGATATTTTAAGAGAGCATTCATCCAGTTATGTGGAGTTTCACAATCTCAGGACCAGAAAGGCCGGTTCCCAGCGCTATGTGGACCTTCACCTGGTGGTGCCGAGTGAGTGGGCTATCAATACTGTACACACTCTTTGTGACCACATTGAAGCGGATATTAAGGCCAGATTAAACGACGCCCTGGTTTTAATCCACACCGAACCCTGCGCTCTTCAATGCCAGGACTGCTACCGGGCGGATGAGGGAAAAAAACGTAATATTAAATGTGAACCCGCTAAAGAAGAGGCTGCGGACTGCAGGTTTGAGCCGGAAAAATAAATTTCCGGCCATTTTTTATTTTTTTACTTATTTTTAACTAGATAAATGACCATACTATCAGTAAAACTTGCAAGGAGGGCATGCAACTGTGACTGCAGCGCTTTTGGAATATTTCGCCGGGGTGCAGCACCGTTTGCCTGGCGAGGCGGAAAGAGTGCTTAAGGCCTTGGAGGACTATGGGGCTATGAATAAGGAAGAGCTGTCCCTGACCTCCAGAGTCAAAAGAGCCGTACTCGATCATGTGGTAATGCAACTTTACGCTCTCGGTCTGGTTGAGGTCGCGACCGAGGGTAAGAGCAAAATGTGCAGTCTGACAAGTTTAGGCTGGGATTTTTTAAGTCTCAGTAAAGCCGGTTAATTTATTAGCCGGCTTTAACCTTTTATGGCTTATTTTTATCCCGTGCTTCGTTGCCAAACCAGCCGGTGTCGATTATAATTTTAATATCTATGAAAAGTTTTCCTGAACTTAATCAAAAAATATGGATAGTGAAAATTCCCGTCCCTGCTTTAAGCCGGATTTTAGCACACCAACTGGGTGTTTCCCAGGTTGTTGCCCAACTGCTGATCAACCGGGGTATTCACACAACTGAACAGGGGCGACTCTTCCTCAGCAGCGAATTAACAAGTCTCCACCGCCCATTTCTTTTCAAAGACATGAATAAAGCAGTGAATAGAATAATTAAAGCGGTTGAAGCGGGAGAAAAAATACTGGTATACGGTGATTATGACGCGGATGGTTTAACCGCAACCGCGCTGCTTGTTAAGGTTTTTAGGGATCTGGGCCAGGATGTGGACTCTTATGTGCCAAACCGCCTGATTGAGGGATATGGTCTGCACCTGGCGGTTCTGCAAAAAGCACGGGATAATGGAACAAGCCTGGTGATTACCGTGGACTGCGGCATCAGCGCCCTGTCAGAGGCGCGCTGGGCAGAGGAAAACGGCTTGGACCTGATTATAACAGACCATCATGAGCCGCCGCCGGAAATTCCTCCGGCCTTTGCCCTGCTAAACCCCAAAATTCCTGGTTGCGAGTACCCGTTCAAAGAGCTGGCGGGAGTGGGAGTGGCCCTGAAATTGGCCCAAGCCCTGCTGGAGACCGCAGGCAGGGGAAGCGCAGCCTGGCAGGAATATCTGGATCTGGCCTGCCTGGGTACCGTAGCAGACCTTGTCCCTATGCATGGAGAGAACCGGATCCTGGTTAAACATGGTTTGCTGGTATTAGCGAATACCAGAAGCGCCGGCCTGGAGGCTTTAGTATCATTAAGCGGCATAAAGAAAGACGATCTTGGCCCGCGTGAGGTTGGCTTCGGCCTGGCCCCCAGATTGAATGCCGCGGGCAGGATCGGCAGCCCTGATCTGGCGTTAAAGCTCTTACTAACTGATAATACTGAGGAAGCACAGGAACTGGCCCGTGCCTTAAACAAAGGAAATCAAGAGAGGCAGAAAATAGAATCTGCTGTTCTGGGAGAAGCGCTGGGTTTATTGGAGGAAAGACCTGAGCTGAGCCAGTCCCGTGTAATAACTCTGGCCTCTGAGAACTGGCACTCAGGTGTAATTGGTATAGTCGCCTCGCGCCTGATAGACCGTTTTTATCGTCCCGTTTTTTTATTGTCACTGGAAGGCGACGAGGGGAAGGGGTCCGCGCGGAGTATACCCGGCTTTAATATTCATAAAGCCCTGGCCTATTGTCAAAAGCACCTCCTGGATTT
>JBAZQW010000120.1:0-6940 GCA_041645005.1 Desulfotomaculaceae bacterium
GCAGGCGTCGGATCACATAACCCCTGCCTTCGTTAGACGGCAGCGCCCCGTCGGTGATGGCGAAGGTAATCGCCCTGCAGTGATCGGCAATAACCTTCAAGGCTACGTCTATCTTGTCTTCAAAGCCGTATTTCAGCTCGAACAACCCGGCGGTAAAATTCATGATTTCCCGCAGCAGGTCTGTATCAAAATTGGATGGTACTCCCTGGAGTACCGAGGCCACACGTTCCAAGCCAAATCCGGTATCAATACCCTTACTCTTCAGAGGTGAGTAGTTCCCTTCCTCGTCCTTAAAAAACTGGATAAAAACCAGGTTCCATATTTCCAGGTAACGGTCGCAGTCGCACCCCACACCGCACTCTGGTGAAGCGCAGCCTCTTTCAGGCCCCAGGTCCACGTATATTTCAGAACAGGGACCGCAGGGTCCAACACCTATCTCCCAGAAGTTGGTGTCCTTGTCCAGGCGAACAATGCGTTCAGCCGGCACACCAACAACCTTATGCCAGATTTCATAAGCCTCGTCATCATCCAGGTAGATTGTTATCCATAGTTTATCCACCGGCAGGCGCAGCTGCTCAGTTACGAATTCCCAGGCCCAGGGAATAGCGCTTTCTTTGAAATAATCGCCAAACGAGAAATTACCAAGCATTTCAAAAAAAGTATGGTGCCGCGCAGTCCTGCCCACCGACTCTATATCCGGGGTGCGGATACATTTTTGACAGGTTGTCACCCTGGTATATTCAGGTTTAGCCGCGCCGGTAAAAAATGGCTTAAAGGGCACCATTCCCGCTGCCGTCCACAGGATACTGGGGTCGTTCACAGGAATTAGCGAAGCGCTGGGCAATATTTTATGCCCTTTACTCTCAAAAAACCTCAAATAACTCTCCCTGATTTCGTTGCCGGTCATCAAAATGCAAAACCCCAAACTTTTCTATATTTTTCGCGCTATAATTATACATAATGTACCTATAGAGTGTCAAGGATGCCAGTTTAGATACAAATTGGATAAGTGATTAGTAATTATCATTGGCGAAATATACGTGATTAAAAATCCTAGCGCCAGGCTACAATTTTTATAAAAACAAACTTCATGATTACCCTCAGCACCGCCGCCACGGGTACAGCCAGCAGCATACCCGCCAGCCCATACAATTCGCCGCCGGCTAAGAGGCTGAGAATAACCACCAGTGGATGCAAACCAACCTTATCTCCCATAATTTTAGGTGAAATAAAATTTCCCTCGAGTTGATGAATGACAAAAAATACGGCGGCTACTTTGAGCGCAAGCCACTTCGATTCCAGGACAGCCAAACCGACAGCAGGCACGGCTCCTATGACAGGGCCAAAGTAAGGGATCAGCTCCGTAAGTCCGGAAAAAAGACCAAGCATCAGGGGGAAATCCACACCGAGCAGGACCATGGCAACCACAGTAAGTCCCCCCACAACAGCGGCTACCAGGAAGTATCCCTTCACAAAGCTTCCCAGCACCTGGTCTATTTCCTTTAAAAGCCCTTTTATATCATCCCGCCATGCCGGCGGCGCCGCCGCATAAGCCTTATCTTTAATCAGCTCCAGGTCTTTCAAAATGTAAAAAGAGAGCACCGGCGCAAGCAGTATCTTAAAGAAATAGCTTGCGGAGCCAACTATTGCCGCCAGTGTGTTACTTACCCAGGTCAAGATCATCTCTTCCACCCAGTGAATTCTTTCATCAATAACCTGCCTCATCCCGTCTGGAAGACCCATGCCGGTATAACGCTGCTGAATGGATTGAACTATTTCACGGGTCTGTTCGGTATAAAGGGGTACGGTTGCCGATAACCTGTTCAACTGATCAACAAAACGTGGAGTACCGTACATAAGAATGCCCGCCACGATAAAAAACAGAGCCAGGTAGACCAGCAGAATAGCCCATACCCTGGGTGTTCCTTTTCTGGTAATAGCCACCACCAGCGGGTTAATCAGGTAAGACAGCAGCGCCGCCAGGGCAAAAGAAAAAAACAGGCCCCTTACCAGGTAGAGCAGGCAGGCGGCAGCAACCGCGAGAGTTATCAGAAGCAGCAGGCGCCAGGTATTTTTCTCCTTCCACCAGGCCATACAGTCCACCACCAAGCAAAAAAGTGAGGAGATTTATTCTCCCCACTTTTATTTAGTCTTTATTTAATCAGGTCATTAACTGTCTTTGATACTCCCCGGAGCACTCTGTGCGCCCGCGATCCAGCCTGTTTGACACCGCTACTCATGATTTCTTTTCTACCCCGGCCATATGTCATCATACTGACAGCCGCTGCTATAATGCCTCCTGTCAAAACACCTTTCCAAAAATTCGCGCGCATGATCTTCCACCCCCTAGCCCATTTTAAAGTAAAAATTCATTTTGCGGGTCTAAAGCAACCAGGCTGCCGTCTTCGGCAACCTCATAAATCTGAACACCTTCCCTGTTAAGACGGTACTCAACACAGCAGTCCCAACAATAGTACTGCTCGATACCAACCTTACCGGTGGCTTTCCCACCACAAACCGGGCATTTCAAAATAGAAGTCCTCCTAATTACAGATGAACCGATCTTAATATCTACTTGCTATTATGTCCAGGTGGTTACTCAAAAATGCGTTAAAAATAATTTAAGAATACAGAAGTCAGTAGTCAGAATTCAGAATAAACAAAAAAAGAATTAATTCTCTTATTCTGTCTTCTGAATTCTGTATTATGTCTTCCTACAGAATTATATCATCCCCGGTACTTTTAATCGTCGCCCCGCCTACCAGGCAGTCGCCCTGGTAGAAAACAACCGCCTGCCCCGGTGTGATCGAACGATGCGGTTTGTGGAAATGAACGCCGACACTGCCGCCGGACAGAGGTGTCAGGGTGGCCGGGCAGGGCATGCCGTTGTAGCGAACCTGCGCTTCGACTTCTACCGGGCCTGCAAGATTTTCATAAAGAACTAAATTTACATCTTCCGCGATTAGCCTGTCACCCAGGATTGCTTCCTCGGGACCAAGGGTAATCGCATTTTTTTCGGGATCTATTTTTACCACGTAAAGCCGCTCCCCCGTCGCTATGCCCAGACCCTTGCGCTGGCCGATTGTATAAAAAGGTATACCATTATGTTCCCCGATAACTTCCCCATTCATATTTAAGAAAGACCCCGGCCTGATGTCCCTGGTCTTATCCCTTAAAAAGTTGCGGTAATTATTATCAAGGACAAAGCAGATCTCCTGGCTTTCAGCTTTGTTTGCTACCAGCAGTCCCAAATCGGCGGCCATTTTTCGCACCTGCTCCTTGGTATACTCCCCCAGAGGCATCAAGGTATGGGCAATCTGCCGCTGGGTCAGACCGTACAGCACGTAAGTCTGGTCTTTTTTGCGGTCGGCCGAGCGACGCACTGTATAACGGGCGTATTGCTCATTATAACCCAGCTTGGCGTAGTGCCCGGTGGCAATATATCCAGCGCCCAAACTCAGGGCTTTATCCAACAACGCCTGAAACTTGATGTACCTATTACAGGCGATACAAGGGTTGGGTGTCCGCCCGCACAGGTATTCGGCGGTAAAATAATCTATCACTTTTTCTTCAAAGAGGCGCCGAAAATTAAGCACATAAAAAGGTATGCCGAGCTTATCGGCTACACCCCTGGCGTCTTCAACAGCAGCCAGTGAACAGCAGCCGACATAATCTCCATCTACCTCCGTACGTGCGGTGTCCCATAACTGCATGGTAACACCCATCACATCATAACCTTGTTCTAATAGAAGGGCGGCGGTGACAGAACTGTCCACCCCGCCGCTCATCGCAACAATAACCTTTATTTTTTTTATTTTTTCAGCCACTACATTCACGCACCTATTTTCCCCTTGTAATCTTCAATCGCCTTCTGCATCGCTTCTGCGGCCATATTTGAGCAGTGCATCTTCTGTGGGGGCAGTCCGCCAAGCATCTCCGCCACCGCTTCATCGGTTATTTTTAACGCTTCTTCAACAGTTTTCCCTTTGGCCATTTCTGTAAGCATACTGCCTGAAGCTACAGCAGCGGCACAGCCAAAAGTCTTAAATTTTATATCCTTAATTACATTATCCTCAATTTTAAGATAAATCTTGGTAATATCCCCACAAGTCGGATTGCCAATCTCCGCTACACCGTTAGCATCGGTAATTTCCCCAACATTCCTGGGATTGGCAAAGTGATCCATTACATTATCACTATACATTATTTACAGTCCTCCCCTGTTCAATACTCTTAACTCGGCAAATTACCTTTGCATGAATTGGGAACTTCTTCGGCCTCCCTGCAAAGATCGGCTAAACTGATAGCGTCCATTACCGCGGCTATACCATCACGCACCCTGACCCAGACTGTCCGTGATATACAATAATCAGCTTCGTCACAGGCTCCCGGGTTTTTTTCACTAACGCAATATACTGGTGCAATTGGCCCTTCCAGAGACCTGATCACATCACCCACACTAATTTCGGAGGGCTCACGCGCCAGGACGTAACCCCCCTGAGAGCCGCGTACGCCTTTGACGAGGCCTGATTTCCGCAGCATGGCGATAAGCTGCTCAAGATAATGCTCGGAAAGGTTCTGGCGCTGGGCTACGACCTTTAAAGGAATGGGGCTTGTGCCATAATTCTGGGCTAAATCAAACATAGCTTTCAAACCATAATGCCCTCTAGTGGAAAGCCGCAAAAAACCACACCCTTTAATATACTTAACTTACTATTTAACAAGGGATATCTTAGCATGCCAGTCGAATAATGTCAATTTAAAACCCTTTCTCAGCAAAGAGGAGACATTGCCCTCAGGCGTTCAACAATAGGGGGCATCGTGTTGATAAACTCGTCCACATCTTCTTCTGTGTTGCTCCTGCCTAGAGTCAGGCGGAGCGACCCGTGCGCAATCTCATGGGGAATACCCATGGCCAGGAGCACATGTGACGGGCTCAGGGAACCTGAGGTACAGGCCGAACCGCTGGAAGCAGCCACGCCCTGCATATCCAGGCTTAAAAGCATAGATTCTCCTTCAATAAACTCAAAAATAAGATTGACATGATTGGGCAGGCGCATGGTTGGGTGTCCAGCAAGTCTAACATGGTCAATTTTTTCTAAAATCCCTTTTATCAGTTTTTCCCGTAAGAAAGTTAAACGTGCATTTTCCTCCCCCAGGTCCCTTGCAGCAAGTTCTATCGCTTTGCCCAGGGCTGCTATGCCTGGCACATTTTCAGTTCCAGGCCGGCGCTTCCGTTCCTGGCCGCCCCCAAAATTAAACGGCCGCCAGCGGATACCCCGCCTTATGTAGAGAGCACCCACCCCTTTCGGCGCGTATATCTTATGACCGGAAACAGAAAGAAGGTCCACCTTGAGATCATTAACGTTAACCGGTATTTTCCCCATGCTCTGCACGGCGTCAGTGTGAAATAGCACTCCTCTTTCCCCGGCTATCCCACCTATTTCGGATATGGGTTGAATTGTTCCGACTTCGTTGTTGGCATGCATAACTGTAATTAATATAGTGTTATCTTTTATGGCCTTGGCCGCATCCTGCGGACTGACCATACCGTAACCGTCCACGGGTAAAACAGTTAGTTCGAAACCCTCTTTCTCCAGGGCTTTACATGTATCCAGAACCGCATGGTGCTCCACAGCGGAAGTAATGATATGGTTGCCTTTTTTTCGGTTGGCGTAAACTGCTCCTTTGATAGCCAGGTGGTCAGATTCTGTGCCGCCGCTGGTAAAAACGATTTCTTCTTTTCTTGCCCCGATACTTTCCGCTACTTTGTATCTGGCCTCTTCAACCGCCTTTTTAGCCTCCCTCCCGAGGGAATGGATACTGGAAGGGTTGCCGAATATATCCGTTAGATAACGAAACATCTCTTCGGCCACATCCGGGTGAACCGGCGTTGTGGCGCTGTGATCAAAATAAATCTTTCGCATCCCAATCCTCCCAAATTGCTCTGAGCGTTTTATTCCTAGTATTTTCGTCGGATATACTTGGAGACATATTAGCATACCGCCTTAAAAATGTCAACGCCGGCTTTGATAAAAATAAGGAACCTTCCTCCAAAGAGGAAGGTTCCTATGTTAAGAACCCGTAATGACCTACGCTACAGCCATTACGAATCCCTGCATAGCCCACGACAATCTTTCGACTGCCATAGACCATTACGGAACCCGTAGTGACCTTTGCTCGACCATCATGGATATCTAGGAAGCTCATAGCAATCTTTCGACTGCTATAAACCTCTAAAGCTGAACAAGCATCAGCATCCGACACCCATGATAATCTTAGCTCGACCAATAGATATCCCTTACGACCCCGCATCAATCGTTCGGACTGATACGAAGCCTGCCGCAACACCTACCAGTCTGCCCGCCGACTAATACCAAGCCGTTGCGACCTGATATCAGTCTTTGGCCGACTATTACAGAGCCTTTTGACCCTGTAACAGTCTTGGCTCGGCCATTACAGACCCTTGTGATCATATTGTACCCGTCTAAGTGAATTTAATTCAAAAACTTCTAAATATAATTTAGTAGAAAATTCTATGTCATTTTACTGGCAAACTCATACTCACAGATTCTGACTCCTTTTCTTGAAAACCACTTAAATCAGCCTAGCGATAAAGATCAATCAATTATTCCTGCTTCCTTTTTTCCATCCTCTTTTTTATATCCGCCTCAAAACCATTACCGGTAGGGTCATAAAATATTTTCCCTGTCATGTTAGCTGGTAAATATGCTTGTTTGACATATGCATCCGGATAATCGTGAGGATATTTGTAACCTTTGCCGGACCCCAGGGCTGAAGCCCCTTTATAACCGGTTCCCCTTAAATGAGCGGGCACCGGCTCCGCCCTCTCCATCTCAACTGCCGTAGAGGCCGCATTAATGCCCCTGATCACCGAATTGCTTTTAGGAGCGGCAGCGATATAAAGAGCTGCTTGGGC
>JBAZQW010000254.1:0-3204 GCA_041645005.1 Desulfotomaculaceae bacterium
GCTATAGAGATGAAAGAAGTTGCAGAACCGTATATCAGGCGCCGTGCTATCAGGCATATGGAAAAGGGCAGGGTAGTGATACTTGCCGGGGGAACAGGTAATCCTTATTTTTCCACTGACACTACCGCGGCCCTGAGAGCTGCTGAGATAGAGGCGCAGGTGATTCTGATGGCTAAAAGAGTGGACGGGGTTTATGACTGTGACCCGCTGATAAACCCGGACGCCAAAAAGTTTAAGGAACTATCATACATAGAAATGATCAGCAGGGGCCTGGGTGTTATGGACTCAACCGCTGCCTCACTGTGTATGGATAATGATATACCACTGATTGTTTTCGATTTAAATGAAGAAGGCAATATCAAAAGGGCCATTTTCGGGGAAAAAATCGGAACATATATCGGAGGTGAGTTAAATGGCAAAGGAAATCATTAAAGACGCTGAAGGCAACATGAAAATAACCATCGAGGTGGTTAAGAAGGAATTTGCCTCTATGCGTGCAGGCAGGGCAACTCCCGCGCTGCTTGACAAGATCCAGGTGAATTACTACGGCACTCCGACACCTGTTAACCAACTTGCCAATATCACTGTGCCGGAGGCCAGACTTCTGGTCGTCCAACCATGGGATAAAAGCTCCCTGCCTGAGATAGAGCGGGCAATTTTAAAATCTGACCTGGGGATTAACCCCGCCAGCGACGGCACGGTTATAAGGCTGGCTATTCCCCAACTCACCCAGGAAAGACGGGCGGATTTAATGAAAGTAATCAAGAAAAAAGCTGAAGAGGGCAGGGTTGCGGTGCGAAATGTCCGCCGTGACACTAACGAACATCTTAAAGCTTACCAAAAGGACGGAAAGATCTCAGAGGACGAACTTAAGCGCAACCAGGAAGAAGTGCAGAAACTGACCGACCGGATCATCAAGGAAATTGATAATCTGTTGTCTACTAAAGAACAAGAGATTATGCAGGTATAATAATGGCTGAGCTGCCAGACATAATTGGATTTCCCCTGGACAAAGCGCTGGAAATATGTCAAGATCTAGGGTATGAGGTTGAAATCACGATCACCCGGCCTGTTAAAGCGAAGCGGGAAGGTGTGCCCAGGGTAGTTCGCTTTGACAAGGTATCCAGATATAGAGGGGTGGTAACTGTAGTGTTTGAAGATAGAGGGAGAGGAGGTGGATAATTTGGCATACAAAATTACTGATGAGTGCGTGGCATGCGGAACTTGCATGGATTCATGCCCAAACGATGCGATTGCTGAAGGTGACATCTATGTGATCGATGCCGAAAAATGTGCGGAGTGTGGCGCCTGTGTTGATGCTTGTCCCACAGGAGCAATCATTGAAGAATAGTACTAAAACCCCCTCACATAGAGGGGGTTGTTTATATAAACTAAGGCTGTCCCAAAAGTCCATCTGCAGCGCCTGCGGCTGCGGATTTTTCGCTTAAACTACTAGTTCGGACGGCCACGGGTGGTTAACATAATGTTTAATAGAATTGCCGGTTTCTGGCGCCAGAAAGAGTTAAAAGAGAACAACGGGACAGAGATTGATAAACTTATAAAAAAAATCGACTACAGCAGGCTGCCCGGTCATATTGCGATTATTATGGACGGCAACGGGCGCTGGGCCAACCGGCGCGGCCTGCCAAGAGTTTTTGGCCACCGGGCCGGTGTGGAATCGCTCAGGGATATTGTTAAAGCATGCTCTGAGTTAAAAATCAAGTTGCTTACCGTATATGCCTTTTCAACTGAGAATTGGAAAAGGCCTCAGGAAGAAGTAAATGTCTTGATGGATTTGCTGGTGGAATACCTTAATAATGAGATTGAAGAACTATGTAAAAACGGAGTAAAAATAAACCCTATCGGCAGATTGGGTGATTTACCGTTTTCGGCGGTGGAAGCGCTGCGTATGGCTTCTGAGCGCAGCCGGGCCAACCAGGGCCTGATCTTAAACGTGGCCGTAAATTACGGCGGCAGAACAGAAATTTTAGATGCTGTCAGAGCGATAGCCGTAAAGGTTAAAGACGGATCTTTAAATGTGGAACAGGTTGACGGCAATGTAATCTCAAACCACCTTTACACGGCCGGACAGCCAGATCCGGATC
Organism: Desulfotomaculaceae bacterium; assembly: GCA_041645005.1. Classification (GTDB taxonomy): domain Bacteria; phylum Bacillota; class Desulfotomaculia; order Desulfotomaculales; family Pelotomaculaceae; genus Pelotomaculum_B. The sequence continues at coordinate 2,106 of JBAZQW010000254.1, forward strand.
TGTTAATCAGGCCTTCCGGGGATTTCAGAATCAGTAATTTTTTACTCTGGCAGCTGGCGTATACGGAGTTTTGGCTTACCAACGTGTTGTGGCCCGACTTCCGCCGGGTGCATTTACTGGAGGCCATAGTTGAATACCAAAGGCGGGAGAGACGCTTTGGAGGTTTAAAAAGTGGCAGAACAACCTGACGGGTTGGTGAAAGCGTGCTATCGCAAAGAATAATAAGCGCCCTGGCCGGTATCCCCCTGGTAATTTTGGCGGTATGGTTCGGGGGTATTCCGCTAATCCTTATGACGGGGCTGATTATAGTCCTTGGGCTCAGGGAAATGACCTGGATGCTCAATAAATTGGGCTTAAAACCATCATTGTGGCTTGCCGTGGCGGGGGGCCTAATCTTAACAGGTGGCGCATACCTTTATAGCGACGGCTACCCCGGCCCAACAATTACAATTATACTGTTCATGCACCTTCTTGCGGCGGTGGCCCTCTACCCGCGCTATACATTGCTTGACAGCGCCGGGACTTTAATGGGCACAATGTATGTTGGTTTGCTCAACTATTTTTACCTGTTAAGGATGATGCCCGATGGTTGGATCTGGCTAATTTTTACACTTGCTGGAACCTGGGCCTGCGATACAACCGCCTATTTTGTTGGAAAGGCTTTTGGGAAAAGGAGATTAGCACCAGTATTGAGCCCCAAGAAAACACTGGAAGGCGCTGTCGGCGGTCTCCTGGGCAGCGGTTTAATTGGATGTTTGTTTTCACGTATATATCCATTTCTCCCCTTAACTGAGTTGTTAATACTTAGTTTAATACTTGGCGCCGCGGCAGAAGTGGGAGACTTGTTGGAATCGGCCTTAAAAAGGCAGGCTGGCGTAAAAGACTCCAGTACCTTGATACCGGGTCATGGCGGAATTCTTGATCGTATTGACAGCACTCTTTTTACCGCCCCCCTGGTTTACTACTTTGTTTTGTTATTTATAAAAAGCTGAGGTGACTTAAAGGGTGCCCAGAACGTTACTGTTGATTATATACGCTGCTATAGCAATATTGCTGGCTGGAGCAGCTTTTAAATATGTTTTGCCAATCCTGATTCCAT
>JBAZQW010000237.1:0-3689 GCA_041645005.1 Desulfotomaculaceae bacterium
GGCATCAGATTCTTGCAAAAAAAAGCGAAAATGTCCCGCGGGATAGCGACGCTCACTGCTATGTTGGTTGTTTTTGGCAGCTTCATAGTGATTCTTTCGGTTATCATTTTACAGCTCATTTCCGAACTTATTCAACTTTCTATTTCGTTGCCAGCATTGACACTGGAAATTAAAGGATACTCGCAGGGCCTGATCGAAAAAGCAACGGCTTTTTATATTGCACTACCCCCCAGTGTGAGCTCATCCATAGAACAAAACATAAACAACCTGGCCGCAAGCCTGCAGGGTTTGCTCAGTAAAGCCGCCAATTCACTGCTGCTGTTCATTTCTATGGTGCCCGGCACCATTGCGGTATTGGTGGTGAGTTTATTAGCTACCTACTTTTTGGCCCGTGACAGACGACTGATTGCAGATTTCATACTTCGTCTGCTGCCTGCCTCCTGGGGTGAGAAGACAGTTGCCGTGACCCATGATGTCGCTGCCGCCTTTACAGCATACCTTAAAGCCCAGGCCTTGCTGGTATCTATAACAACTGTATTAAGTGTTACCGGCCTGTATATGATTGGCGCTGATTATGCCCTGATTATGGGACTTTCGGTGGGATTTTTCGACTTGATTCCTGTTCTGGGACCGGCCACAATTTTTGTTCCGTGGTTGATCTGGTCCTTTGCAACCGGGGCAACCGGTTTTGGGATAAAAATAACAGTCCTTTACTTGCTTGTGCTCCTGGTCAGGCAGGTTTTGGAGACAAAGATCGTGTCCGCCAATCTCGGACTGCATCCCCTGGCAACACTTTTAGCAATGTATGCCGGTTTAAAAACCATTGGACTGACAGGCTTAGTTCTAGGACCTATTCTTTTGATAGCTATTCAGTCTCTCTATAAAGCGGGTGTACTGATTCCAAGAAGATAAAAAGAAAGATAGTATAGTAAATTCGGTATTATATATATAGGATTTACAGGATTATTTAGATTTACAGGATTTAAATTGCGTACAAATATTAATAATTCATTAAGTTAATAAAACATTTAAATAATTAATCCTGTTAATCAGGTCCAATCTTGTTAATCCTGTCAAATGTTCTATTTTTTATGTCTCGTGTCTAATTATAAAGCGCGAAATAATTGGCAATATCTATGGAGCAGGTAAATGAAAAGAATTGTTATCCTTGGAAGCACTGGTTCTATCGGCAGGCAGACACTGGATGTGATCAGAAGCCTGCCTGGAAAATTTAAAGTGGTTGGTCTGGGCGCAGGCAATAATTGGCGCCTTCTGGCCGGGCAGATCAGGGAGTTTAGGCCGCTGGCCGCTGCTGTGTCCGGTGAGATAGAACTGGCAAGTTTAAAAGATGAACTGGCATCCGATAAAATTTCCGAACTATATCTGGGTAGAGAAGGCTTAGAGACACTGGCTTCCCTGCCCGAAGCCGACCTGGTAGTCGTGGCTGTAACAGGAGCCGCCGGTATTTACCCAACCATTGCCGCTATTTGCGCCGGGAAGGAGATTGCCCTGGCCAACAAGGAAACTCTTGTTGCCGCCGGGCATCTGGTAATGGAATTGTCGGCCAGACACAAAACAGGCATTTTACCGGTTGACAGCGAACATTCAGCTGTCTGGCAATGTCTATATGGCCGCGGCTTGGACCAGGTGGAGAAAATAATACTTACCGCGTCAGGCGGCCCTTTCCGTCAATTGAGCTTAAAAGAACTGGAAGGAGTAACCGCTGACAGGGCCTTGCGTCATCCCAACTGGAATATGGGAAATAAAGTGACGATTGATTCGGCCACATTAATGAATAAAGGGCTGGAAGTTATTGAAGCAAAGTGGTTGTTCGGGGTAAACTATTCTAAGATAGAAGTTGTGGTTCACCCCCAAAGTATTATTCATTCAGCTGTTGAGTTTCTGGACGGTTCTGTCATAGCCCAGCTGGGGCTGCCTGATATGCGTCTCCCCATACAGTACGCTCTGACCTATCCGGACCGCGTGCCCGGAGCAGTCCCCAAGCTTAAGTTTACCGATTTGCAGGGGCTGACCTTTGAACCACCGGACCTTGAAAAGTTTCCCTCCTTACGGCTGGCGTACGAGGCTGGCAGGGCAGGCGGCACGATGCCGGCGGTGCTGAACGCCGCCAATGAAGTGGCTGTGGAATCATTTCTTGAGGGAACTCTTTCTTTTAGAAACATTCCATTTATTGTAGAGAGTGTTATGGAAAAACACGAACCTGTGAACAGGCCCGAACTGGCTGAAATTATGGCCGCCGATAACTGGGCCAGGGAATTGGCGAAAAAACATATCAAAAGATTTAATCTGAGTTAAACTGAGGTGCGTTAAATGTTGACTGCTGTCGCTTCCATTTTTGTATTTGGTTTGCTGATATTTTTTCACGAATTTGGTCATTTTATGATAGCTAAGCTGGTAGGAGTGAAGGTGTACGAGTTCAGTCTGGGGTTCGGCCCAAAACTTCTGACTTTCCCCGGGGGAGATACATCTTACAACCTGCGCCTCCTGCCATTGGGCGGGTTTGTTCGCATGGCCGGGATGGAGCCAAATGAAGAAATAGACGTACTGGATCAGGACCGGGTTTTCAATAAGAAATCCGTCTGGCAGCGCATGTCCGTGATTTTCGCGGGCCCATTAATGAATTTTTTCTTAGCCATGTTATTATTGGCGGTGATTTTCTCCTTTCAGGGCCAGCCCGTTCCCTCTGCTGTAAGCGGAGTAGGGGATGTAATCGCCGGCAACCCCGCGCAAAAAGCCGGTATTATGGCGGGTGATAGAATTGTGGCTGTAGACGGCCAGAAAATTGACAGATGGGATGAATTGGTGGCTTTCATCAGTGCGAGGCCAGAGCAGGAGATAACGGTTAATGTAATCAGAGATAACACGGAATTGCAGCTTACTGTGAATACAGCCAGAAATGAAGAAGGGCTAGGTAAAATAGGTATTTACCCTATGGAGGAATATGTCAGGGTCGGTCCATTAAAAGCTCTTGCCCTGGGTGCGGAGTGGACAGTTAACATTACGCTGACGATCATGGATTTTATCTCCAAGATGATTTTTGGGAAGGCACCCACGGAACTGGGCGGGCCGGTCAGGGTGGTCACCGAGATAGGCAAAGCCGCGCATCTAGGCTTTTTCATGCTATTGCAGATGGTGGCTATTCTAAGTATAAACCTGGGGTTGTTTAACCTCTTTCCCATACCCGCCCTGGACGGCAGCCGTATCCTTTTTCTGGCGTGGGAAAAGCTCAGAGGACGCCCGGTTGACCCGGTCAGGGAAAATTTCATCCACCTGGTGGGGTTCGGTCTGCTCTTGCTGCTGATGGTGATCATCACCTATAACGACATTCTGCATATTTTTATGCTTGATAAAGGGTCCGGACTGCAGTGAGACGTGGAACGTGGGAAATGAGACGTGAGACTTGAGACGTGGGAAGATGTAGGTGCGAATTCATTCGCACATTTTGTCCGGATGAATCCAGACCTGTGGGTGAGGGACTTGAGGACATAATGGATTTGAGGTTCTAATGACCCATGAGGAATACCAGGATCTCACGTCTCACGTCCCACGACTCACGACTAAAATATGAGGGGTTATTATGGCTCGGAGAAAAACACGGCCGGTTTTTATCGGAAAAGTTCAGGTGGGCGGTGGCGCGCCTGTCAGCGTACAGTCTATGACCAAGACCG
>JBAZQW010000121.1:0-6886 GCA_041645005.1 Desulfotomaculaceae bacterium
CTGACGCTCTTTCCTGAAACGGAAGGGGTGTAGTGGTACGTCTGTTAATATTGTCTTCAAAGCCTTGGTATTAGTGGGTTTCTAAATTTAAAGTTTCAAACTCAAGCATGATCTACCATGCGAAATCAAGGCCCTCCCGGCCGGGTCAAAAAATCAGAAAGCCCCGTGGTGGGCTTTCTGATTTTTTCTGCTAGATGAGTATAGACTTTACAGATTCAACTTTCTTTAATTAGGAGTAAATTTTACCGAAAGTCCTTTTAAGTAACATAATATTCCATTTATACATATAAATACTATATAAATTAATGTCAGGTAAGAATAAAATGGGAAATATAATAAAAGAAATTATAAAAGAAGCTGAAAGAATAAAAATTGATTGTGTTTATAAGGCTAATGCACATTTTAAAGCAGCCGCTTTTTGGTCAAAGCTTAAGTTCCTTTTAGGAATCCCAATTACAGTACTTGCCGCCATAACTAGCGGCTTAGCGTTGTCTATCTATCATGAAGTTGCCGGATTATTTGCTCTTTTAGTATCTATTCTTTCAGCAATAACAACTTTTTTGGAACCTAATGAAAAACAAAATTCACATTTTAATTCATCGAACAGCTATAGAACCCTTGTGAGCAATATTAATATTTTTTGTAAAGTAGATTGTGCGATCGAAACTTCAAAACCCTTACTATTAAATAGATTAAAAGAATTCGAAATTCAGCGTGACGAACTTAACCAAAACAGCCCTTTTATCCCCTCTTGGGCACAAAAAAAAGCAGAAAAATGTATTAAAGGGTTTAAATCGAAAAATCATGTATATGAAATCTTATTAGAAGACACCGACTTGCAAATCTTAAAGGAAGAGGCTCAGGAATAAGCTACCCGGCAATAAAAAGATTGCCCATGAAAGGAAGGAATTTTTTACAATTGCTCTTTTATCGCTTAAACCTAACAAAAAATGTCGTGCCCGCAGGGCTGGTTTCTACATTAATAACAGCGTTATGTCTGGCTGCGATACTGTAACAAACCGCCAGCCCCAGGCCTGTCCCATAATCTTTGGTGGTGAAGAAAGGGGTGCCTATTTTTTCTATCATACCGGGCTCGATCCCACTGCCCTGGTCTTGCACTGATAAAACCACTTCCTGACTGTCCGCATACGTTCTTATAGTCAGATTCCCGCCGGACGCCATGGCCTCTATACCGTTGCGGACCAGGTTTAGAATAAGCTGGCTGATATCTTTTTCATCAAGGCATAATTCGGGGATATCTTCCATCTGCATGTTAATATTTACATTTAATACCATAGCGTCTTCCTGGATTAATGGAAACAGGTTTTCCAATATTTTATTGAGATTCTTAATTTTTAAATCTACCATCTTGTTCCTGGCCAAAGAGATAAATTCAGTAATTACCGAATTTGCCTGGTCAAGTTCATCGATCATGAGATCAAAGCTGCCTTTGTACTGAGTTAACGCGTCTTTTTCCCTGTACAACTGCAGAAAACCACGCACGGTAGTCATCGGGTTTCTGATCTCATGTCCGATACCGGCTGCCATTTCCCCCACTAGATTTAACCGGTCCAGATAGGACAGCTTGCGCTCAGTGATATCAGTGATCACAGTTTTATACTGAAACGTGTCACCTCCAGCGCTAATATGCGGGACGCTCAGGAGTTGCACCTGGACCGGAGAGCCACTTTTTGCCGCAAGGGATAATTCTGTGATCACCTTTCCATTTGCCAGCCTGCAACGGCGCAGATGATCCAGAAACAGCTTCATATCGCTCTTGACAACAAAAACGCACATAGGCAAACCTATTAATCGCGACTTTTCCAAGCCTATTAAAGATGCGCCTGTTAAGTTAATTTCCTGTATGCAGCCTTTATAATCGAGAGTCACATAACCCACCGGGGCAAAGTCGTAAAGAGCGGCATAGCGATTCCGGGATTCCTCCAATTCTTCAAGCGCTTCCTGCAGCGTCTGGCACTTTGCCTCCAGGTCAAGTCGCTTAGTTTCCAATTCATCTCTAAGGCGGGAGACTTCATTCTTGTACGATGCTTTGATAAATTGCAGGAACATACCTGGCTTCATTGTCCCATTTTTGGCACTCTTCTCAAGCTTCGCCATAAAATTTACCTCCTGATAATCGTACTGCCAGGCGTCGGCAGGCCATTAGTCGTGTTTACATTCAAGCTAATCATCTGCCGAAGGATTCTTATTAAAAAGTTCTGTCAAACTTACCGCTTTGTCACATCTTCAATGGCCACAAGTATCAATTTGGTTTGGTTGTTCGAGCTGACAATCCGGCTGGCATTGACCAGCATCTTCTTATAGCCGACACAAGGAAAATCATGAGCTACTTCAAAACCTTCAAACATAGTATCTTTACCAAGAATGTCCTCTAAAAGAATACGTAATTCTGGAATATTCCACTGTCCATCCCCCAGATCAAAGATAGTCTGGTTCACTGTTTCCTCCGGTTTTACCATGAAGGCCTGATAGAAAGCCCTATTCACCGATTTTATGTGCAAACCGTCATCGAGAATCAGGAGCGGTTCCCGCACGGTCTCCACAACCGCTTCCGCGTATGCGCGCGCTTCCTCGGATAACGCGAGGCTTTTTTTCACTGTATCAATATTGGCAAATGTAATAACAACACCATCTATTTTATTATCCGTGGTCCTGTAAGGGCGGAATTGCACAGAATACCAGCAGCCATGACGATCTTGCACTTCCTGCTCTTTGCTGACCAGGGTGTCGATTACTTCCAGGATCGCCTGCTCCAAATTTAAGTTGTCAAATTTTATATTGATATCGGTTATAGGCCGGCCAACGTCAGTGGCAATCAGATTCAAAACCTTCTCCGCAGGGGGGTTGAAACGCCGGATATGTAAATCATTACTGAGCATAATGACTGCAATATTGATACTGCGGAACAGGTTATACAAGTCACTGCTGACCTTGCTAATTTCAAGATTGCGGTTTTGCACTTCATCGTTTAAGGTCATGAGTTCTTCATTGGTTGATTGAAGCTCTTCTTTAGCGGTTTCCAGTTCTTCATTCATGCTTTGCAATTCTTCATTGCTGGATTGAATTTCTTCGTAAGCTGCCCGGAGATCCTCATTGGCTAACTCATACTGTTCAATAACCGATTGCAGGTACTCTTTCGTTGCGGCAAGCTCATGTTCCAATCTATTTGGCTCGTTGTTTTCGTCCCCTGTCGTCACCTGGTCCAACCCCGCCTCAGCCCTGCCTGCACTCCCTTCAGACAGAGCCTGGCGAACAACTTTCTCAAATAATATCAGGAAATATTTATCTTTTCTATTTGGCTCACTGATGGGGATCACATCAATATTGACAAGGTTGACCAGGCCATTGTGACTGACCTGCAGTCCTTCTTTTCTGACCGGGCTATTCTCCTTTTTCGCCTGTTTAATGGCGCTGTTCAGTCCAAGCGACAAACCATCCCGGATCATTTTAAAAAGCTTGAGGCTCGGGGTTCCGGATGCGGGTTCAAGATAAGCTCCAGTACGTCCCCGGAACTGAATAATTTCCAGTTCACTGTTAATAACAACACCGGGCGGGGTATATTGACTCTGGACAATACGGTCTGCTTCTTCAAACACGCTAAATTTTAAACCAGCAACCTGGGCCTTCAGGCTGGGACTCTCGATCTTTTCAGATGCCGCTGCCGTATATTCGCTGGCGTCAAACTGGATTAAAGGAGTTGAAACAGCCTTTTTCATATAAATCCTGCTTTTTTTGTCCACAAGGTTATACAGGTTAGCAAATGGGCCAATGGATTCCGATGATCCCAGGAAAAGAAACCCTTTTTGCTTTAGGGCATAATGGAAAACCGGAAAAAGCTTCTTTTGCAGAGCCTGCCCGAAATAAATGATCACATTCCGGCAGCTGATCAGGTCCAACCGGGAAAAAGGCGGGTCCTTGACCATGTCCTGCCTGGCAAAAACGAACATATCGCGCATAGACTTACTAATCTGGTACCCTCCATCCACCTTAAAAAAGAAGCGGCGCAGACGCTCAGGTGAAACATCAGCCTTAATGCTTTCCGGATATATGCCGGCCCGTGCTTTGTCGAGCAGCACCTCATTAATGTCCGTGGCAAATATCTGTATGGGAGTATGGACAGCACGATCTTCTAAAAATTCATTCAACACAATTGCTATGGAATAAGCTTCTTCGCCGGTTGAGCAACCCGGCACCCAGACCCTGACAGGCGCCTCAGGTGTCCGGTCTTTCATGATAGCCGGAAAGACCAGTTTCTTTAGCGTTTCAAACGATTCTGGATCCCGGAAAAAGTTGGTGACATTGATCAGGATGTCTTGATATAGTTCCTCGACTTCCGCTGTGTTTTTCGTTAGGTAGCTGACATAGTCAACCAACATATCTATCCTGTGCAAGACCATTCGCCGCAAGATACGCCGCTTTATGGTTAAATCTCTGTACTCGGAAAAGTTTGTGCCGCTGGCTTTGCGCAGTATAGCAAAAATTTGGTTGAGTTCATGAGCTCCGGCAGAAAATATCTTGCCGGTTTCTACCGCTTTAGCGTCAAAGACACTGGTACGAGCGATTCCAGCCAGTTCACAGGCTATTTCTTCTGATGATAAGACATAATCCACGACACCGGTAGCGATGGCATTGAGCGGCATACTGTCAAATTTCGCTGTTTGTGGCCTTTGGGCAAAGGTAATGCCTCCAACGGTTTTGATCTCTTTTAAGCCACGGGAACCGTCTGCGGCTGTTCCTGATAAAATTACCCCAATCGCCTTACTGCCTTGATCTTTGGCCAGTGATTCCAGGAAATAATCGATTGGCATATGCTGTCTTGCTGTATCTTCCCGGGGCACAAGGCCTAAGACCCCTTGAGAAATGGACATGGCCTTGCCGGGTGGAATGATATAGACATGGTCAGGTTTCACAAACGTTTTGTTCTCCACCTCGCTGACCGGCATAGAAGTAATTCTGGAGAGGATTTCGGTCAACGCGCTCTTGTGTTTGGGATCCATGTGCTGAACCAGCACAAAGGCCATACCGGTATCGTCGGGCAATTTTTCAATCAGCTGCGAAAAAGCCTCCAGGCCCCCGGCGGAGGCTCCGATACCGACAATAGCGCATGGTCCTTTTTCGTGCTGCTCTCCACTGGTGAACCCAACAGGTTTGCCGGCAGTCTGCCCGGCATTGGCGCCCATATCCTCGCTGGTTCTGTCATGCGGCAAATCCTGCTGTTTGTATTCTTGCTCAATAATGTTTTCTTGACCTGGCTCTTTCCCTGTCAACATCTTCACCCCATCTTCACAAGTGATAACCTGTTATTGCTATGAATAAGCAACTTCAGATTGAGATAAATATTGATATGTTTTTTCAATTGATTTATGTATTAGACATATCCTGGCAAATTTCCTTTGGAGAAAAAATCGAAATTTGTCTATGATAAAAAAATTTTTTTATGCATTTGTCGGTTACATACCGGAGAAAATAACGTCGACATATTTGTCTCCCGCGCACAACAGATAAGTAGGTGAATAAAATTTGCCCGACCTGACCAACCTGTTTAACCCCAAGTCGGTAGCTATAATCGGCGCCTCAAAATCACCCGGCAAGATTGGCAATGTTATTGTAAAAAATATGATCAGCTGTGGTTATAAAGGGAAAGTCTTTCCAATCAATCCAAAGGAGCCTGAAATAGAAGGGCTGCCCTGCTATCCTTCCGTGGATAAGACACCAGAGCCGGCAGAAATGGCGGTCTTATCCGTCCCAGCGGCAAAGTCGCTGGAAATTGCCGAGACCTGCGGTAAAAACGGTGTCAAAAATCTTGTGGCGATCACCGCCGGCTTCAAGGAAACCGGCAGGGACGGGCTGGAACTGGAGCGAAAGCTGCTGAAAATATGCCGCAATTATAATATGAGGATGCTCGGTCCCAATTGCGTCGGCCTGATGGATACCCACACGCCCATCAACGCGTCATTTGCCGCGGGATATCCACTGAAGGGAGAGATCGCGTTTATTTCACAGAGCGGCGCCATGGTACTGTCGATACTGGACTGGAGCTTCCGGGCAGGGCTGGGTTTCAGCAAATTTGTCAGCCTGGGCAACAAAGCGGATCTGACCGAAGCCCATTTTATTGAAGACGCCGCTGAAGATCCGAACACCAGGGTGATCCTCTGTTATATCGAGGATGTTGAAGACGGTTCTCACTTCATCGAGGTAGCCAGACGGGCAGTCAAAAAAAAGCCTATTATTATTTTGAAATCGGGGATTAGCCAGGCAGGCGCCCAGGCTGCTTCTTCCCACACCGGCGCGCTCGCGGGCAGCGACTTGGCTTATGAAACAGCGTTTAAGCAGTGCGGCATCATCCGGGCCAGGGAAATGTCCGAACTATTCGACCTGGCTGTCGCCTTTGCCAAACAGCCTGTGCCCAGGGGTCAAAGAGTGGCGGTAGTAACCAATTCCGGCGGTCCGGGCATTGTCGCCACCGATAATATAGAACAAAAAAACCTTAGTATGGCCCGCTTTACCAAGGAAACCATAGACGCGCTGCGAGAGTATCTGCCTGCTGAAGCAAATATTTATAACCCGGTGGATGTGCTTGGGGACGCGAAAGCTGACCGTTTCCGTTTTTCTTTGGAGAAGGTCCTGGCTGACCCGGGTGTGGACAGTGCGGTAGTTCTGGTTTGCCCGACTGCGGTTAGCGAACCGGTAGAAACGGCCCAGGCCATGCTTGAGATGCGGCAGGCCTACCCGGACAAACCTGTTTTTGCCGCATTTATGGGTGGTGAAAAACTGGCTGAGGGAGCTCAAACTCTCTCCCAAGCCCAGATACCATGTTTCACTTTCCCTGAGCCGGCTATAACCAGCATAAGCGGCATGGCAAGCT
>JBAZQW010000122.1:0-6746 GCA_041645005.1 Desulfotomaculaceae bacterium
ATAAAACTTATTAATGAAGCCGCAGCCTGTATACTGGTAAACATCCCCTATGGCCGGGGCAATTTGAAAAACCTTGAGGCTGTTTCTCTTGCCATCGAACAGTCAAAGCCTGTTTTGATTATAGAAGAACAGGCTATTGAAGAGCGTGATTTTACCGGCGGCAAAGCGGTGTTGCTATATAACAGGCTAAAGGAAAAAGGCGCGGTTATTCTGCACGATAAAACCGAGCTTCTGGATAAACTGCGGGATTTATTATCTGTTGAAAGTTAGCCTTTTAAGCTTCAGATAGACCAGCCAAGTATTCCTATAAATAAAAATCTTTTTTAGTGGACAAATCGTTTATTTGGTGTTAGGATCTTTTTAACTGAAAAGAAACTGTCCAGGTACCCCTTTACAAGGGGTGAAAAGGGAACCGGGTGCAAGTCCCGGACGGTCAGGCCACTGTATGTGGGGAGCAACTCCCTTAAAATGCCACTGGGTTAAAGGTTAGCCCGGGAAGGCGGGAGATTGGCTGAGATCCACGAGTCAGGAGACCTGCCTGGTCAGCTTGGTACCGCCTTCCGTGGAAAGGCCAGGGCTGTTTTTATGTTTATTACAGGTTTAACCTGTGAAAAACCCGGCTCCATAGCGGATGAAGCCGGGTTTTTCATTTTATCTCCTTCTTCCATAACATGTTTTATTCTATTCGCCCGTTCTGATTGAGCGGGTTTTTTTTTAATAACCCGGTTGCCGGAAGGAATTTGACAGTTTTTAAAATAATATAGTGCTAGAAGTTATTTAACCGTATAAATAGAGCGCCCGCCTAAAAACATATTTATAGTGGGGGGAAATCCCTACTTGCGACACACAGCGATGAAGAGAGTGAGGAGTGATGAATATGACCATACGGCGAAGGAACGTCTCTCGAAAATTGAAGGAACAATATCAACAGGAGAAACAGCCGGATATCCCGGTTGAACCTCTGGAAACCGGCACAGAAGGAAAGGGCCGCAGCCAGGAACCCGCAGCTTTAGAAAAACAATCGGGGCAGAACGGCTATATCCCGGTTGCCTTAGTTATGGAGGTGCTGGCCAAAGAATATGTGGAAGGCGGACCAGGGGAAGCGCTGTGCAAGGCAGCGGTGCGCCTGGCCGAGGAAAGCGGGATGATCGCCGCCTACCGGGCTAAGTGGGACGCGCTTCAGGACGACCCGTCCGGCAGCCTTTCGCTTTACCTTTTTGACCGGCGCCAGTCCCTGGAACTAATCGGGTATCACCGGAGCAAAGGAAAGAAGGAAGCTCTAACAAGGGAAATAAATAAACTGAGGATCATTGAGGGGCGCCTGCTGCTCAGCCAGTCATCGCCGCTAAAGGTGACCAGTGAGGACCTGGAGATACTGGAGGAATTTATAAGGGAAAACGGGTTTTAAAGCCTGTCGGCATCGAATGTAGAATCAGCATTACCAACAGAGGACTTACGTTATTCAATGGAGATAACGAAGCAGCAAGTAAACCATGGCAATAGCAACCGACATCAGCATCATCGGGAATGCTACCTTGGTAAAGTTCACAAATGTAATAATCACTCCTCTTTTTTCCGCCAGGCCGGCCACAACCACGTTGGCAGAAGCGCCAATAAGGGTTCCGTTGCCGCCCAGGCAAGCCCCCAGGGAGAGGGACCACCACAGTGGGTTCAGGTCGGTTATGCCCCCAATGCGGCCCATATCCTGGATCAGCGGGATCATTGTCGCCACAAACGGGATGTTGTCTACAAAGGCCGAGGCAATGGCTGAAAGCCATAGAATAAGTATTCCGGTGGATACCATTGATCCACCGGTCAATTCCAGGGATTTTCTGGCTATGTATTCAATAACACCCACTTCATCCAGCGCGCCTACCACCACAAACAGACCGGCGAAAAAGAAGATCACCGGCCATTCCACCGCGCCGAGAGCGTGTTCGGGGTTCTCACGGGTCAGCAGCAGCAGTAAAGCCGCGCCGGAAAGGGCAATGGTGGCCGATTCCAGGTGCAGGAACTGGTGCATCACAAAACCAAGGATAGTAAGGCCGATAACCCAAAGACATTTTTTAAGCATAGCCGGATTTTTGATTTCCTTTTTCTCATCCATTTCCATAATACTCTTTTGTAAATCCGGAGTGGTTACCAACTGCTTTTGATAGAGAATCTTGAGCCAGATCATATTGGCGATATGTACTACTATGATCACCGGGGTCAGCGCAGTCACAAAGTCCAGAAAACCCAAGCCTGTGGCGCTGCCGATCATAATATTCGGTGGGTCACCGATCAGAGTGGCGGTCCCGCCTATGTTTGAAGCGATTATTTCAGCAATCAGATAAGGAAGCGGGCTGATTTTCAGCTGCCGGGTAATGGCAAAGGTTACTGGAACTATCAGCAGTACGGTGGTCACGTTGTCAAGTAAGGCTGAGACTACGGCAGTGACGGTAGCCAGGGCCATCATAATCCGTACCGGCTCACCTTTTACCCATTTTGCTGACACAATGGCCAAATACTCAAAGACGCCGGTATGGCGGGTTATTCCTACAATGATCATCATGCCTATGAGCAGTCCTATGGTGTTGAAGTCGATAGCTCTGACGGCTCTCTCCTGGGTGATGACACCCGCCAGCAGGATCAGCATGGCGCCGCAAAGCGCCACTATAGTGCGGTGAATCTTGTCCGCAATTAACAACAAGTAAGTTCCCAGGAAAACCACGCAGGCAAACGCAGCTTGATATGTCACCGGCACTTTCACTTTCCCCTTTTAAATATTATCTGTAGAATACTTTATATATTGTTCAACCTGTAATACACAATATATCTTATCCCTCTCCCAGCTTACTGGCAAGAAATTCTCAAATAAATGTTTAATCAGCTCTTTTACGGTATAATTATAAAAAAGGCTAAAGGAGATACTTTTAGTGAGGTTTACAGAAAGACAAGGGGCGCTTGCAAACAGATGATTATCCATAACATACAGTTAATCTTTATTCTTTTAGCCCTGTCCGTTGGTGTAACAGCACTGGCCAAAAGGCTCAACAAACCTTACCCTATCGCTCTGGTGATTATCGGGGCGGCCGTAGGGCTTCTGCCAATTGGGGGGATTCTTGAAGAAATAAGGAATTTTTTTGCTTCGGATGAAGTTTTTCGCACAGCTGTTATTTCCATTTTTCTTCCGGCGCTATTAGGAGAAGCCTCTTTAAAGCTATCATACACGGAAATCAGCCAGAACCGCCGCCCAATTATTCTGCTTGCTTTCCTGGGCACTGTGCTTGCGTATACTATAACAGGCGGCCTGTCTCATCTAGTTTTGGGACTGCCTGTTCAGACAGCGCTGGTTTTTGGCGCGTTAATGGCCGCGACCGATCCGGTAAGCGTCATTTCAATATTCAAAAATCTTGGTGTCAACCGCCGCCTGGCTGTTATCATGGAAGGCGAAAGTCTGATCAATGACGGCATCTCGGTAGTCCTTTTCAAACTGTCTGTATTTTCCTTGACTTTTATCGCCTCACTAGGTATGTGGGGAGCGGCTGTCGGAGTGGCTGTGTTCTTTAAAGTAGTGGTTGGAGGCACACTTGTAGGTCTGTCATTGGGCTTTTTAATATCACAGATAGGTCGATATTTTGATGATTACCCGCTGGAAAACGCATTTTCCGTGGTGCTCTTTTTCGGCGCCTATATTATCGCGGAGAAGATTGAAGTTTCCGGTGTTATTGCCGTAGTAGCGGCTGGATTGGTATTAGGAAATTATGGTAAGGTAATCGGGATGTCCCCCACCACAAGGTTCAGCATCTCAGTGTTCTGGGACACGATTGTACTGGTCGCAAATTCCCTGGTTTTCATCCTGGTTGGTTTGGAAATATCTCACATTAATATTGTCGAACATGCTTTTCAAATCCTAATAGCCATTATATTGGTAGTACTCGGGCGGGGAGTGGCAGTTTACGTTTCAACCCTAGGATTTAAACTGCCAAAATCATATAAGCATATCATAAACTGGGGCGGACTGAAGGGGTCGCTGTCTCTTGCCCTGGCCTTAAGTTTGCCTTTGGATTTTCCGGGCAGGGAAACAATAATCGCCCTTACTTTTAGTGTTGTGTTCTTCTCCCTGGTTGTACAGGGGTTGACCATTTCCCCTCTAATCCGCGTCCTGGGGCTTCAGAAAACTGTAAGTGGCTTAAAAGAGTATGAACAATTATTGTTTGAATTACAACAGGCTGTTGCCGCAGTTGATGAACTCAACCGTTTATATAAAGAGGGACAGGTTTCCCCACAGGTTTTCAATAAAATTGAAAAGGAAACTGCTGAAAGAATTTTGGGGATTAACCAGAGATTAAACGGCCTTTACGGCAAATACCCGGAACTTCTTCAGGAACAGGAGTTTAACGCTCGCAAAAAGCTCCTGTATGCTGAATATGCGTCCATCGAAAAGCTTTTGGGGGAAGGTGTTTTAAGCGATGAAACAGGGAATGAAAGAAAACAACTCGTTTTTGAGCGTATGGAAGCTTATGAAATAACAGATACAGTGTCTAAAGCGGATACTGCTTTAACGGAGACGTCACATCTTTTAAAACCTGGCAAGATCCTTAATGCAAGCAAGAAAGAATGAAAGTGAAGGGAGATTACCGCCCAGGTGATACTGAAATAAAATTGCCGGTTAATCTTTAGCGATCAGCACCGGACACCGGGCATGCTGGATCACATAGTTGGATACGCTGCCCAGTCCTAACAAAAGCCCTTCAAATATACCCCTGTTGCGGGAGCCCATGGCGATTAGATCTATTTTTTCTTTTTCGGCAAAACGCACGACGGCTGCTCCGGGGCTATCCTCCACAATTACGCGCTGTACAGGAACACCTTCCTTTTTAACTTTTTCCTCTGCCTCTATAAGTAAATCCTTAAAATATTCGTTGCTTTGTTCCTCCAGTTCCTTAAGCATATCCCGGCCGGCTATCGATGATACGATTTCAGGCATTTTTACTGATGTAAAGATATAAATTTCAGCATGGCAGTTTTTCGCTATCTCAGTTGCAATTTCCAGAGCATTCTGGGATTTTTTCCCACTGTCATAAGCCACAAGTATTTTTTTTATCATACCAATTCCTCCTTCCTTATAGATAATTCTTCTGCCGGCGGCAAATTATTCCTGCCAGGCAAAAGAATATTTGGCTACAAGTCTATTAAAACTTGATTTATACAAAAGTGCTGTGATAAAGTAACATAGACAATTTTTATTAAGAAGTTTTTCCCGGGTTGGGCGAATTTATTTGAATTCGTTTTCAAGGTTTTAGGCTTCTGGGGTGGGAAGTCATTTAAATGACGTTCCCGCCCTTTGTTTTATTACATTATGAACTCCTTCCAGGCGGTTTTTAACACGATATAGTTTACGGGGTGACAGTAATGACCGAGCAACAGCAGGTAATAACAGCCATTTCGGTTTTTTTGATAACCTATGTAGTGATAGTTTCTGAAAAAGTTCACCGGACAGTTGCGGCCCTTGTCGGGGCGGCACTGGTGGTATTAACGGGCATCATCGTTCCGGAGAAAGCTGTAGAGGCCATTGACTTCAATACAATCGGCCTGCTGGTCGGAATGATGATCATTGTAGGCATCACCAGGAACACCGGTGTATTTGAATTTATGGCAATTAAGGCTGCTAAAAGTTCGAAAGGTGAACCGCTGAAAATCATAGCCGCCCTGGCCCTGGTCACGGCCATATTATCCGCATTATTAGATAATGTCACCACAGTACTTTTAATTGTGCCTGTCACTTTTGCCATCGCCAGACAACTTAAAATCACCCCATTACCATTCCTGATTGCCGAAATCATTGCCTCCAACATTGGCGGCACAGCCACATTAATAGGCGACCCCCCGAACATTATGATCGGGAGCGCCACAGGGCTCGGCTTCATGGACTTTGTTTTCAATCTAACCCCGGTTATCGTGGTTATATACGTTTTAACCATCCCGCTGCTTCAATTCATATATCGCAAACAGCTACTGGTGCGGGATGATTTGCGGTCAAATATAATGCTGCTGAATGAGCGGGAAGAGTTAAAGAATCCCGTTCTATTGCGCAAAAGTCTCCTGGTGCTCTCCCTGACCATTTTAGGCTTCGTTCTGCACCAGTATGTCCACCTTGAATCGTCGGTGATAGCCCTGTCGGGGGCCACACTTTTGCTTCTGATCACCAAGGAGGACCCTGAACACGCCCTGCAGATCGTGGAATGGCCCGTAATTTTTTTCTTTATCGGACTATTTGTGGTGGTTGGAGCCCTAGAAGAGGTAGGCGTAATAGAGGCGGTCGCCAGGTGGTCTCTGGAAATAACCGGCGGGGACGTGCTCCCGACAGGTATACTGATCCTCTGGCTGTCCGCTGTTGCTTCATCGTTTGTTGACAACATCCCATTTGTAGCGACGATGATCCCGCTGATTCAGGATATGGGCCGCATCGGCGGCATCGCCGACCTTAATTTTTTCTGGTGGTCTTTGTCTCTGGGGGCCTGCCTGGGCGGCAACGGGACTGTCATAGGCGCCTCTGCCAATGTTGTAGTAATTGGTATGGCTGAAAAGAGAGGCCAGTATATAGGTTTTGTGGACTACTTTAAGATAGCCTTTCCGCTAATGTTGATGTCTATAGTAATATCAACCGGTTATCTTCTTTTCTGGTATGTTTTCCACACTCAGACCGCAATGCTCGTTACATTAGGTACCGGGATAATGCTGGCGCTGCTCTTAAAACCGGT
>JBAZQW010000123.1:0-6729 GCA_041645005.1 Desulfotomaculaceae bacterium
CGTGGTCATGGAAAAGGGCGGCCAGTTTAATCAGCTGGCTTCTTTTTCGTTCTGAGGTAAGGCCCTGATCAAGGTGCTTGAGAAGCAGTTCCTGTATTTCCCGGTCATGGTCGCTGGTAGGCACGGCATTTCCAGTCGGCTTGCCGCATATCTCTTCCAACAGTTTATAGGTTTTCAGGCTGTGTGCCCATACACTGTCCGTGGTAATTTTTTGACCGCTTACTTTTATAATTTCTTTGATTGGGAACACCTCGGAAAGGACTCCGGTGGCATCCAGCACGGTGATCAAGTGGTAGGATTGTGGCAGGGCGACTATGCCCAGCAGTTCCTCCCAGATCCGTTCCCCCGCGACTTCTTGCAGCAGCCAGCGGCTTTGTTCCATCAGGCTCAACGTTTCAGCATCAATTTTGAAACCCAGTTTACCGGCCAGTCGCACCCCCCTCAGGATCCGCACCGGGTCGGCTTCAAAAACGTAGCTGTTGATAGCCCTGATGGTTTTACTCTCCATATCGGCCAACCCGCCGTAAGGGTCGATTAAAACTTCAGGCCAGAGCCAGCGTTCCGGGCGTTTACCCGCCGGGGTTCCGTTTTCCTGGGTCAGCTTGAGGTAAGCGGATAGTTCCAGGGCCATAGCATTGATGGTAAAGTCCCTGTTGGACAGGTCTTCCTCTATATTCAAGCCTTTAAAGGAGGAAAAGTCTATTTGCCACTTGCTGCTGCGGGGTTCGAGCACTACCCGGGCAACTCTGTTGATCCTGTCCAGGGGAATATATACGCCATTTAGAATCTCAGATATGTCCTGGGCGAGGTTCATGGCATTGCCGCTGACGGCAAAGTCCAGATCGCGTCCGGGATATCCCAGATACATGTCGCGTAAAAAGCCACCCACAAGATAAATTTTTTTATTTTTTTTGATAGAGAGACTGCCTATTTCATCCAGAATCTTTGCCAAAAACATAGCTATTCCCCCTATTTATAGAGTTGCCGACTTTATTATATCACTTTTAAATTATGGTAGTAAAAGCTTGTCTTAATTTAACATGTTTATGACAAATTTTTTGGAAAATACATTTGCCCTGCAATATATCTTGTGGTAAAATGTAACCGAATCAGGGTGGTATCCTTGAGAGCCGCACCTGCTAAGTTCTTACCTAGTTAAAACAAATTTGTTTACCGCTTGGAGCCGGGATGGACCGAGACGGAAGTTTTGAACTAACGCCTTTCGGATTTTCCGGAAGGCTTTTATTTTGACCCAGAATAAATACGGGGGAGACAGCGCCTGTGCGTAAACCTAAAATCGCAGTGGTGGGAGCCGGCAAGGTTGGGTCAGCCCTGGCGCTTCTTTTAAGCCGGCAGGGTTACCCTGTAACCGGGGTGGCCAGCAAGTGCATTTCCTCTGCCAGCCGTGTGGCCGAACAATTAAATGTGCCCGCCACCGTTAAACCGGAAGAGGTGACCGCTGGCGCGGAAGTGATTTTTATCACCACTCCGGACAGGGTGATTGCCCAGGTTGCCGCTGAAATTAACGAGCGTGGAGGTTTTAAGCCAGGTCAGGTTGTTTTTCATACCAGTGGGGCGCATGCCGCGGACGAGGTTGGCGCCGCGCGCCGCTCAGGTGCTCTGGCCGCGTCATTACACCCGCTGCAATCATTTGCTGATGTAAAGATGGCGATGGAAAACCTGCCCGGCTCTTATTTCGCCCTGGAAGGGGACCAGGAGGCACTGCCGCTGGCCGAACAAATTGTCAAAGACTTGGGCGGCAAGAGTTTTTTTATCGCTGCCAGGGACAAGCCCCTTTATCATGCCGCCGCCTGTATAGCTTCTAATTATCTGGTGTCTTTGATGCACTTTGCCACGGGGCTTTACAGCCGCTTCGGGCTTTCCAGGGAGGAGGCCTTTGCAGCGTTATTCCCGCTAATCAGAGGAACGATTAATAATATAAGCCAGGTTGGCCCCGCCGGTGCTTTGACCGGACCGGTGGCCAGGGGTGACGGTCCTACCCTGGCAGGGCACCTGGAAGCATTAAACGGGGTTGGGGAGAAAGAACTGGAATTGTACTGCAAGCTTGGTCTTTACACCGTTAAAGTGGCCCTGGAAAAAGGGAGCATCAGCGCGGAAGAGGCGAAAAAACTTGAAGAGATACTCGGGGGGTGTAATAAATGAGCAAAGACGTGACAACCGCCACTATAAGACAAATGAAGGCGGAAGGCAAGCCTATTACCATGCTCACCGCGTATGACTACTCTATGGCAAAAATGGTGGACGACGCAGGCATCGACATGATCCTGGTGGGCGACTCACTGGGTAATGTGATCCTTGGTTATGATTCTACCCTGCCGGTAACCATGGATGAGATGATTCATCACGTCAAAGCGGTCTGCCGTGGCGTTGGCCGGGCTATGGTGGTGGCTGATCTTCCTTTTATGTCCTACCAGGTTTCTGTTAAAGAGGCCTTGCGTAACTCGGGGCGGTTCTTGAAAGAAACATCCGCCCGGGCGGTTAAGCTGGAGGGAGGCCAGGAAGTGGCCGATGCTGTCCGCTCTATTGTTAACGCGGGCATACCGGTGGTGGGTCACCTCGGGTTGACCCCTCAGTCGGTCCACCAGATGGGTGGCTACAAAGTGCAGGGCAAGGATGAGTCAGCGGCGAAGAAACTTCTGGCCGATGCCAGGTGTTTAGAAGAAGCCGGCGCATTTTGTCTGGTCCTGGAATGTGTGCCCTCGCCACTGGCCAAGCTTGTAACCGAATCGCTGCATATACCGACAATAGGTATCGGGGCGGGTCCATACTGCGACGGACAGGTACTGGTGATTCACGACATGCTGGGTCTTTACCCCCGCTCTTCACCGAAATTTGTTAAAAAATACGTCAACCTGCATGAGCATATAGCCGCCGCCCTGAAACAGTACAAAGAAGAGGTGGCGGAGCGAACCTTTCCCGGTCCCGAGCACAGCTTCGGGATGTCCGAGGAAGTGCTGAAAAAGTTGTATTAGAAGAAAAGATAATTTGACAGGATTGACAGGATTAGAAGGATTAACAGGATTTTAAAGGCTTTTTTAAGTGTTTAGGCAAAAAGATTGCAGACCTATTACCTTGTTAGAAAAGCTTAAGAGTATAGCAATAAATTTTTATCCTTAGAGATTATCCTGTAAATCCTGAAAAAATCATGTTAATCCTGTCTAAAATATCTGGAGGTATTATGCTAATCTATCATACTATCGCTGAGATTCGCCAGTATGTGCGGGAAGCCAGAAGCAGCGGCCAGAGTATTGGGCTGGTGCCGACTATGGGTTACCTTCATGAAGGACATCTGGAATTGATGCGGCAGGCAAAAAAGCAATGCGATAAAGTAATTGTAAGTATTTTTGTCAACCCCACTCAGTTTGGCCCTGGTGAAGACCTGGAACGTTACCCGCGGGATCTGAAGCGGGATGCCCGGATGTCTGAAGAGGTGGGTGTGGACGCCATTTTTAATCCGGCGGCAGATGAAATATACCCGCCCGGCTACTGTACTTATGTTGATGTCGAGCGGATCACTGAGAATTTGTGCGGGCTTTCCAGACCCGGCCACTTTCGCGGGGTGGCTACGGTGGTTGCCAAGCTTTTTAATATCGTCAAGCCTGATTTTGCGTTTTTCGGACAGAAGGATGCCCAGCAGGTACTGGTAATTAACCGGATGGCCACCGATCTGAACATGGACCTTGAAGTTGTTACGGTACCTACGGTGCGGGAACCGGACGGCCTGGCCATGAGTTCACGCAATATATACCTGGAACCTGAACAACGCCGGGCCGCGCTGGTGCTCTCCAGAAGCCTGCGCCAGGCGGAAGAAATTTTTCAGGCCGGAGAGCGGGATGCGGCCAAAATACGGCAACTGGTTATTGACATGATTGAGCGGGAAGCTCTTTTAAATATTGATTACGTTGAAATATACAGCCATCCGGATCTGGAGCCGGTAGAGCGGATAGAGGGACCGGCGCTCCTGGCTCTGGCTGTGAAAATTGGGCGGACGCGGCTGATCGACAATATCATACTCTAAGGAATGGGGACACATTGTCAGCGCACAGGGGACACACCTCCATTTGAAGTTTTACTCAGGGTTCGGAGGAATGTCCCCAAGAGCGGGGAATGTCCCTGATGAATGTCCCTAATATATGACAATCAATGTGGGGGTGCGGGTCATGTTTCTGACCATATTTAAATCAAAAATTCACCGGGCTACAGTAACAGAGGCAAACCTGAACTATATGGGCAGTATCACCATCGATGAGGCGCTGATAGAAGCTGCTGATATTATGCCCAATGAAAAGGTTCAAATTGTCAACAACAACAACGGCGCCCGCTTTGAAACATATGTGATCAAAGGGCAGCGCAACTCCGGGGTAATCTGCCTGAACGGGGCAGCCGCCCGCCTGGTTCAGCCCGGAGATACAGTAATTATAATTTCTTATGCCATCATGGATCGCAGTGAGGCAAAATCATACAGCCCGACAGTCGTCATGGTTGATGGCGAGAACAAAATAACTGAAATTAAGCAGGGGGAAGTCCACGGCGAGATCAGCTAGCGGTTACTTTGGCGCTCGGAGGCTAAAACCTTTTATAGACCGCTGCAGCTTGGGTGCTGTGTGTGAACTTTCCTTGTTTTTTTAGCTAATTTCGTTATAATATACACATCTGTACATTTTCCAGAAAGCGATAATATATGCAGGTTTTAATATTCAGTTCACCACACGTGTGTGGGCTGTTGTTGTAAAGGGGGGG
The DNA here is from genome assembly GCA_041645005.1 of Desulfotomaculaceae bacterium. GTDB lineage: Bacteria > Bacillota > Desulfotomaculia > Desulfotomaculales > Pelotomaculaceae > Pelotomaculum_B. Next base: position 4,762 of record JBAZQW010000123.1, read on the forward strand.
GTATTTTGCCAGATAACTACATGGTAAACTTCGACACCCGGGAACTGTCCCAGGTGGAAGAGGAATATATTATCCTGGGCAGCGGTATAGCAGGTTTATATACGGCCCTTTCGGCTTCCGAAGCGGGTAGTTCGGTAACAGTTCTAACCAAGCAAACCATGATGGATACCGGTACAGATAAAGCCCAGGGCGGTATTGCAGCCGCACTCGGGGACGCTGACTCCCCGGCGCTGCACAGGGAGGATACCCTGGTGGCGGGGGCCGGCCTGTGCGACTCGGAGGCGGTAGCGGCACTGGTAAGCGAGGGACCTGACCGGGTCAGGGAACTTATTGGCCTTGGCGCTATCTTTGACCGGGACAGCCAGGGCTTGGCCCTTACTATGGAGGGGGCGCACAGTCAGCGGCGTATTCTTCACGCCAGCGGTGATGCTACCGGGGCGGAGATCCAGCGGGTTCTCACCCTGCGTGTACGGGAAGACGAAAAAATAAAGGTGCTGGAGAACCACTATGTTGTTGACCTCCTGGTGCGGGAGAACACCTGTTACGGGGTCCTGGCTTATGACCGTTTCAACAAGGAATACAAGGTATTTCGGGGCAAAGTGGTCGTTCTTGCCACAGGCGGGCTGGGACGTATTTTTGAACACAACACCAATCCTGAAATAGCCACCGGTGACGGCATCGCCATCGCCTTCCGGGCGGGCGCGGAAGTTATGGATATGGAATTCATCCAGTTCCACCCCACAGTATTAAACCTGCCGGGCGCCCCGCGCTTTTTAATCTCAGAAGCTGTGCGCGGCGAAGGTGCTTACCTGCGCAACAGCCGGGGCCAGCGTTTTATGCAGCGCTATCATGACCTGTCGGAACTCGCGCCCAGAGACATAGTTGTGCGTGCCATTTTAAAAGAAATGGCAGCAACCAACTCTACCAAGGTATTTCTGGACCTGACTCATCTCGACCCGGAACTTATAAAATTACGCTTTCCCAATATTTTGAAGACCTGCGCGGAATACAAACTGGACATTACCGTTGACCGCATTCCGATAGCGCCCGCCGCTCATTACATGATGGGCGGGGTAAAGATTAACCTGGTGGGAGAAACAAGTATCAGGGGTCTTTATGCCTGCGGCGAGGTTTCCTGCCCCGGCGTTCACGGCGCCAACCGCCTGGCCAGCAACTCCCTGCTGGACGGCCTGGTGTTTGGCGGCAGAATAGTTGAAGAGACCAAACATTTCCTGAAGGATTACCAGCCCCGCCACCTGGAATTTGCCTGTGACTGGCTGCTTGAACCGGCAAAAACAGATTACGCGGCACTGCGTAAAAAGCTGGAAGTACTGATGAATGAGAAGGCAGGCCCGGTACGCAGCAGTGAAGGATTGAGAGAAGCCCTGGTTTTTTTTGATGAATGGAGCTACCTCAAGCGGCACGGGGCTGATAACGCCGAACAGATGGAAGTAAAAAACATGCTCCAGGTAGGGGAACTGGTGGCTGAAGCGGCCCTTGCCCGCAGGGAAAGCCGCGGGGGACACTACCGGGTTGACTGCCCGGATACCTACCAGCGCTGGCAAAAGCATATTATATTCAGGCGTTAATCTTAAGGGACGGGTCTAACCCGTCCCTTAAGACTGTCGACAAATTTATATAACACTAAGTCCATGGTGTTGAAACAAGCTGCTCCATTACGTAGCGTCGGTACAAGGAAAGGGGACACACCTCTGTTTTGGGTATTCCTTTTCTGACGAGGAATGTCCCCTTAAAGCTGAGGTTGCGAAATTGGATGAGCGAGTCAGCGGTCAGGGGACACACCTCTATTTTGAGCCTGTCTCTTGGGCCGAGGAATGTCCCCAACTTATTTCGCGAAAGCCTGAACCGAGCCAGGACGGCGAGTTGAAGGCGGTCCAATTTCGCCCGAAGCGAGCCAGTTTTTTGTGCGACGAAGTCGCACCTCCAATCGGGGACATTCCCTGGTTT
>JBAZQW010000124.1:0-6677 GCA_041645005.1 Desulfotomaculaceae bacterium
CCGGCGACTTTACTCCATCTTTAATAAACATAACCCGCCCGAACTCTGCCAGGAACACCAGGGATACAATAAGCAAGCCTGCTTTTATGTAAGAAAATGAAAGTATAAAAGTTTTGCTGGCTGAAAAATGATACAGCCATTCATATAAACCATGGGCGATACCAAAAAAACTCAGCCAAATCCAGGGCAGGCGCTGTCTTTCGGATCTGCTCATAGCTAAACACACGACCGCCAGAATAATAAAGGACAGGCCGTATAAAAAATAAATATAGTCCATCTGCCAGCCCAGAGCTTGATTCATAAATAAGTCCCCCTACGAACAACCCTCATAATCAACCCTAATTCTATAATCGACAAATTCTTTCCTTTATTGAATTAAATTTCATTAAGGAACGGGGACACACCTCTGTTTTAGGTATTCCTTTATCGACGAGGAATGTCCCCGATTAAACTGCACATAGAATAAGCCGCCTCCGGAAGGGAAGCGGTGAGTTTAAGCGGAAAGGGGACACACCTCGACAGCGGAAAGGGGACACACCTCGACAGCGGAAAGGGGACACACCTCTATTCTGAGCCTGGCTCTGTGGCTGAGGAATGTCCCCGATGCCTGGCTCTGTGGCTGAGGAATGTCCCCGATGCCTGTCTCTGTAGCTGAGGAATGTCCCCGATGGAATGTCCCCAATTTAAAGAGGGGGGGGTTGGGGGGCTTGGATGGTTTACAAAGGGTTTTTCGCGGGTATACCCGCGCGGCGCGGGTATTTTTCGGGAGAAGATTTAACCTTTCTGATAATAACGAGGCTTCTTTCCTCACCTGTGAGCGGAAGACGCAGGGCCACGGTCTTTTCCAGCGCCCCACCCAGAACCGCTATGGCCTTTTCCGCTCTTTTGATTTCTTCCTCCGGCCGCGGCCCTTTCATGGCTATGAAAAGGCCGTCCTCTTTGAGGGGAGGCAGGCAGTACTCCGCCAGCACCCCCAGATTCGCCACAGCCCTGGCCAGCACGCGGTCATATTTTTCCCTGTAGTCCTTGTTTCTTCCCAAATCCTCAATTCTTACGTGGAACGCTTCGATTTGCTCCAACCCAAGCTCTTTTATTGCCTCTTTTAGGAAATTAACCCTTTTATCAAGTGAGTCTATCAGGGTGACCTTGAGGTCGGGGCGGCATATTTTTACAGGGATCCCGGGCAGGCCCGCTCCTGAGCCAACATCCAATATACTCATGGCACGACCGAAAGGAGCGGCTTTCAAGCAGGTCAGCGCATCGATAAAGTGTTTAACAGCAACATCTTTTTCTTCAACAATAGCTGTGAGATTTACTTTCTTATTGGTTTGTACAATCATCAGATAATATTTTTCAAACTGCTGAAGTTCTTTTTCTGAAAGTTCAATACCCAGCTCCGCGGCGCCGGCGGACAGGCTGTCCGTTAAAATACTCATTTTTCACCTTTAACCTTTTTGATAGGTAAACATATTGACAGGATTAACAGGATTAAAAATATATTTACAGGATTTTTAAATATCTTATTTTAAAAAACAATCTCTTTCTTTTTCTGTGATCCTGATAATCAGTTAATCCTGCTTATCACTTTATATAAATAAAAATAATTTTAAATCCTGTAAATCCGGGTAATCTTGTTAATCCTGTCTAATTGTTTGTCGTCGTCGTTTTTGTTCCAGGTAGATCAGCAACACCGATATATCGGCCGGCGTAACCCCGGCTAATCTGGCAGCCTGGCCGATGGACTCAGGCCGGTACTGCTCCAGCTTTTCCCTGGATTCCAGGCGAAGGCCCTTAACCTCGCCGTAGTCCAATTCACGGGGTATCTTTTTTTCCTCCAGACGCCTAAAGCGGTCCACCTGAGCCTGTTGTTTTTTGATATACCCTTCGTATTTGATCTGAATCTCAACCTGTTCCCGGACTTCCCCCGGCAGTTCAGGCTGCTTTAGGGGCAGCCGCAGCAATTGTTCATAGCCAACCTCGGGGCGGCGCAGCAAACCGGCCAGGGAAGCGCCCTGCTGGGGCAGCGCGGCGCTGTTTATCTCTTTCAGGACCTTCTTAACCTCTTCGGTAACAGGAACCATTGTCCGCTCCAGCCGGTCCTTTTCCTCTTCAATAAGGTTTTTCTTTTTTTCAAACATTTTATATCTTTCAGCCGTGACCAGCCCGATCCGGTAACCTTTATCGGTCAGCCTCAGATCAGCGTTGTCCTGCCTTAAAAGCAGCCTGTATTCCGCCCTTGAAGTGAGCATCCGGTACGGCTCGTCCATTTCCCTGGTAATCAGGTCGTCTATCATCACACCAGTGTAAGCGTCTGCCCTGGTCAGGGTAAACGGTTTCCTGCTTTTGACATAAAGAGCGGCGTTAATCCCTGCCATTATCCCCTGGGCGGCCGCTTCTTCGTAGCCCGAGGTACCGTTAATCTGCCCCGCCGCGAAAAACCCCGGCAGATCTTTCGCTTCCAGCCAGAGGGTCAACTGGGTGGGTATTAAGTAGTCATACTCAATGGCATAGCCGACCCTCATTATTTCTACTTTTTCCAGCCCCGGCATGGTGCGGAGCATGGCTAACTGCACGTCTTCCGGCAAACTTGTGGCCATACCCTGCACATACATCTCGGTGGTGTTTCTGCCTTCCGGCTCTATAAAAACCTGGTGGGCCGGTTTATCTGAAAACCTGACCACCTTTGTTTCAATTGAAGGGCAATAGCGCGGCCCCATACTCTGGATAGCTCCTGTATAAAGCGGCGCCCTGTAGAGGTTTTCGCGAATAACCCGGTGGGTTTCCTCTGTAGTATAAGTCAGCCAGCAAGGCAGCTGTTCCCTGTGTGTAACATCTGACACAAATGAAAAATTGTGGGTTTTCTCATCGCCCGGCTGGATCAACATCCGGCTGAAATCTATACTGCCACCGTCAACCCTTGCCGGCGTGCCGGTTTTAAAACGGCCAAGCCGCAAACCCAGATCAACCAGACTGTCGGACAACCCGACAGACGGAAATTGTCCGTTTGGCCCGCCCGGAAATGAGAGGTCGCCGATAACTATTCTTCCCTTCAGGTAAGTGCCTGTGGTCAGCACCACAGCCCTGGCTTCAAACCTGGCTCCCGTGCTGGTTACGATGCCGCAAACCTTTCCTTGCTCAACCAGCAGCCTTTCCACCGTCGCCTGCTTCAAATCAAGCAGCGGCTGCCGCTCGAGAACCTGCTTCATGCCGGCCTGGTAGGCTTTCTTGTCTGCCTGCGCCCGCAAAGCGTGCACAGCGGGCCCCTTGGCCGTGTTTAAAAGCCGCATCTGAATAGAATTCCGGTCGGTATTTAGGCCGATCTCGCCGCCTAAAGCGTCCACTTCGCGCACCAGGTGCCCTTTAGCCGGGCCCCCCACAGCAGGGTTGCAGGGCATCAGGGCAACATTGTCCATGTTTAAGGTAAGCACACAGGTGCGGCAGCCCAGCCTGGCCGAGGCAAGGCCCGCTTCACAGCCGGCATGTCCGGCGCCGACCACCACAACATCATATTTTCCCGCAAAATATTCCATCGAAAAAGGTTCACTTCCCAATACAAAAATCGGCGAAAATCCTGTTTAAAAGGTCTTCCGTAACCGCAGCCCCGGTTATTTCCCCGAGTGCTTCCCAGGCCGCCCTGATATCAATGGCAACCACGTCCACGGGAACACTCCTTTTAATTTCAGCCACAGCTTCTTCCAGGTGTCTTGCCGCTGTTTCCAGGGCTTGCTTGTGTCTGGTGTTTGTCACCAGCACCTCGTCGGTTCCGGTCAGATGTCCGCCCATTACCATTTCAAAAATCTTTTCTTCCAACTCACAAAGGCCGGTTCCTTCTTTGGCTGAAATCCTTAGCACAGGGCGTCCCGCCGCAAGACTGGCCATGTTTTCCACACCTATCTTTTTCTCTGAAAGATCATCTTTATTAACAAGAAAAACCGCTTTTTTATTTCCCACATAGCTGATTATATCCAGGTCTTCCTCATCCAAGATCCTGCCGGCGTCCAGCAACACCAGCACCAGGTCAGCCCTGCCGATCATCTCCCGTGTCTTTTCCATCCCGATCTTTTCTATAATGTTTTCCGTTTCATGCAGCCCAGCCGTGTCTATTATCTTCAGCGGTATACCGCGGATGTTGATAATTTCTTCAATGATATCCCTGGTCGTGCCTGGTATATCAGTGACGATGGCCCTGTTTTCCCTGAGCAGGGCGTTTAAGAGAGAAGACTTGCCAACATTGGGCCGCCCGATGATTATGGTTCTGATACCTTCCCGGTAGATCTTTCCCGCTTGGGCTCCCTTGATCAGATCTTTGATCCGCTGGAGCAGTTCCCCGCTTAATTGGATCAATTCCTCTCCGGTCGATTCTTCCAGGTCATCCTCTGGAAAGTCGATGTTGGCCTCAACCTGAGCCAAAAGCCCCAAAAGCCTTTCTTGTAAATCCGAAATTTTCGTGGATAGATTCCCGTTTAACTGCGCCACCGCCAATTTTAGCCCGGCTTCTGTTTGCGCGCGGATCACATCCACAATAGATTCAGCCTGGGCCAGGTCTATTCTGCCATTTAAAAAGGCTCTCAGGCTGAATTCGCCTGGCCTGGCCAGGCGGGCGCCGGCGCCCAAAACCAGTTCCAGGATTTTTTTTGTGGGCACTATCCCGCCGTGACAGTTGATCTCTACAATGTTTTCCCTGGTATAGGTGTGCGGCGCTTTCATATACCCGACAAGAACCTCGTCCACGGACTGGCCCGCCTGGTCATAAATGTGACCGTAAATTAACCTGTGTCCTCCTGCGGCGCTCCATTCTTCCTTCTTTGACTTAAATATTTTTTTAGCAATGTCAACTGCTGCAGGACCGCTCAGCCGCACTATGCCTATTCCCCCTTCGCCAAGGGGAGTAGAAATTGCCGCTATGGTATCTTCCAACAAATTTAAGCCCTCCGGCCAAAAAGTTTTTAAAACCCAGCAAGCTCAAGTCCTGCTGGGTTTGTTTTATTTCTTGGGGGATATTATTATTTTGCGGTAAGGTTCTTCCCCTTCACTGAAAGTGTAAATGTCGTCTCTTCCCTGCAGGGTTGTGTGAATGATTCTTCTTTCCTGCGAGCTCATCGGTTCCAAAACCACGTTGCGACCCCTTTGCCTGGCCTTGTCCGCAAGCTTCAGGGCAAGTTTTTGCAGGGTATCCTCCCGCCTGTTGCGGTACCCCTCTATGTCAATAATAATTTTTTTTCTTATTTCCTGGTTTTTATTTACAGAAAGGTTAACCAGATACTGCAGCGCATCGAGTGTTTCCCCGCGCCTGCCGATCAAAATACCCAGTTCGTTTCCTTCAAGGTCAACAAGCAAAGCTTTCTCATTTTCGGTTGTTTTTATTTCCACTTCAAGATCCATTGACCGGAATATTTGTTTCAGTAGATTGCAGGCCTTTTGAGAAGGTCCTTCTTTTAAAACAACCTTTACTCTGGCCTGTTTCACATTTATAAACCCCAGTATGCCCTTTGAAGGTTCTTCTAAAACCTCTACTTCGACCCCTTCCCTGGCAGTGCCCAATTCTTTAAGGGCCAGCTCGACAGCTTCATCTATAGTTTTTGCTGTTTTTTCGACAATTTTCACTTCCCGCCAGCCTCCCCTTTAATGGCAACTGTTTGTTTGTTGACGAAGTACTGCTGGACAGCGCTGGCCACGTTAAAAGTCGCCCAGTACAGCGCGAGCCCGGCCGGGACCGTAGCGGAAATCCAGGCGATAAACACGGGCATGGTATACAGCATCATCTTTTGAGTTGGGTCATTTGATGTGGTGGTCAGCTTGGACTGCAGGTAGGTTGTAACGCCGGCCAAAACCGGGAGAATATAATATGGGTCCTTGTCGCTGAGATTTTGCAGCCAAATAAAACTGGCGTGGGCTTCGTTAGCATATGGAAAACTAAAAAGTGAACGGTACAAAGCAATCAAGATCGGCATCTGGATTAAAAGCGGCAGACAACCAGCGGCAGGATTGACATTGTTTTCTTTATAAAGCTGCATCACCTGTTCCTGCGCCTTCTTCGGGTCCTTGCTTTTCCATTTATCCTGGATCTCTTTTATTTTCGGCTGCAGTTGCTGCATCGCCAGCATTGACTTCATCTGCTTTTGCGTTAACGGGTAAAGAACCAATTTAATAACTATGGTCAGCAGAATAATCGCCAGTCCATAATTTGGCAAACCTATGACAACAGTAAAGTTGTAAATAAGGGTTAATAGCCAGGTCATCCCATTAACAATGGCGTTAAATATCTCCAAACGGCTTCCCGCCTCCTTTTATAAGGCCTCAAAGTCCCAGAGGTGCTATTTATACCGGGTCGTACCCTCCGGGGTGAAAAGGGTGGCATTTTGATATCCTGATTACAGTCATCCACACCCCTTTATAAACACCGTGTTTTTCCACAGCTTGCATGGCATAATGAGAGCAGGTGGGATAAAAACGGCAGGAAGATGGTTTAAGAGGTGATATGAACAACTGGTATAGCCTGATTAATGTAAGAAAAACCTTTTTCATAAGAATAATCACCTGATAAAAACTTTTTTTAACAGCTTTAACAAGCTTTCCTCAACCTGCTGGTATTTCAAACTGTCATTGTGGCGGCGCGCCAGCAAAACTATATCAAAACCACCGGTAAATTGCTTGCTGTTAATTCTGCATGCTTCCTT
>JBAZQW010000125.1:0-6669 GCA_041645005.1 Desulfotomaculaceae bacterium
TCCCCAGAGCGGTGCCACAAGTACGTACCCATGAAAGCTACTCCGCCCAAAAGCGACGCCAGGGCATTGGGGTATTGGTAGGTTGAAAAAATACGGCCTTTTTTAAAACCGTCTATTATATCTATTAGTCCTGTTGTCGTGGCCAGTCCGGTCATGGCAACACCCACGGCACTTATGTAGATAACCTTGAGTATGCTTTCTGCATCCCTTTGGCGCCGTACTATCCTGGCCACCGACCAGAAGGTAAGGAAATAAAGTGTGTTTTTCACTACTTCTTCCACAGCAAGACCCTTATTAACGGCTACAAAACTCGAGAATACATACACGACCGGAAGGGCCAGGACAAAGCAATCCAGCGGAGTAGCCAGAAACTTGTAATCCCCCTGCAGCCAGCACCAGGTAAAAACTACCCAGAACACCAGGGCAGCGAAGAGCAGGGCTTTTTCCTGCTCAGCGGCGAAAAACAGCCCACGAAAGTACGGGGGGAAGAAGAGTAATATGGCTAAACCCCAGAAAGCTATCCGATAGATCAATTCATGGGGGAAGGATGGTTGAAGGTTGGCTTTTGCCATGACTATGCTCCTTTATCATCCGGTCTAGTTTATTTATATTTATCACATGCTAATTATTCTACAGGATTATACAAATACCACATTATTCCTCTAGTTCAATATTATGGTGCCAGACACCAGAAAGCTTTACTTAATATTCTTTTTGACACATAATTTGGGATATGACCATAATATATACACAGGAAAAGTCAATGGAATATATATCGATGTAATCAAAACTGCAAGGAAAAAACACCGTCGCTGATGCCTGGGAGGATATTAAGGAAGGAGTGTATAAAGTGGAATCATGTGAAGAAAGGAATAAATTGATGAAAACACCTAATAAGAGGAAAATTAAACCATTACTACTGATCCCATTACTACTATTATCATTACTAGTAATGATGATGGTTATAAATAAAGCAGTCATGGCAATTCAAACGACAGTAAACCTTGGAACAGCAGACAGTTTCGCGGTTCTGGCCGGCGCCGGGATAACCAACACCGGTGCCACCACTATTACTGGAGATGTTGGATCGTTTCCAACCATAACACAGACCGGATTTGGAACCGTAACCTTGAACGGCATGAACCATATGGGCGACGCTGTTACACAACAGGCTAAAATCGACTTGGTCACTGCGTACAATGATGCCGCTGGCAGAACACCGATCACCGTGGGCACAGAACTGGGCGGGGTAACCCTAACAACCGGTGCTTACAACTCTGCGGCCGGCACGTTTCAGATAACAGGAACGCTCACTCTTGATGCCGAGGGCGATCCCAATGCTGTCTTCATCTTCCAAACGGCATCAACTCTCATAACAGCATCATCTAGTCAGGTAGAGCTAATCAACGGGGCTCAGGCCTGCAATGTCTTTTGGCAGGTCGGCTCTTCGGCGACGCTTGGAACAAACTCTACCTTAATAGGAAATGTTCTGGCTTTAGAATCAATTACGGCTAATAACGGCGCAGAGATAGCTGGCCGGTTGCTGGCAAGAAATGGCGCTGTTACATTACAAGCGAACACTATTGAAAGACAGGTATGTTTAACTCCTAGTATCCTAATTGTGAAAGTTGCCCCCAGTTCGGCCAATGTAGGCGATACCATCACCTACACCTACACGGTGACTAACACCGGTGGGCTGACACTGAATAATGTCCAGGCAGCAGATAACTTTCTAGGCAGCATAACCCTTGCTGACACTACTTTAGACCCTGGTGAGTCCACCATGGGCACCAAGGACTATACGGTACAGTCAAGCGATCTACCTGGACCAATTGTAAACACTGCTACCGTTACGGGTGATTTTGGTATAGGAGAAACAGTAACTGATACGGACAGTGCCATCGTATCCATAAATGGAAGCGGACCGTCAATTTTGATAGTGAAGGAAGCCAGCCCCACTGAAGCAGAAGTGGGTGATATCATCACTTATACCTATACGGTAACCAACACCGGTGGAGTCACAATTACCGCCAGCGTTTATGATGATATACTAGGCAATATTGTCCTTAACGACACTACTTTAGACGCCGGCCAATCCACCGTGGGCGCCGGGCAACGCACGGTGCAGTCAAGTGATCTACCGGGACCAATTGTAAACACTGCTACCGCAACTGGTAATGACGGTGTTGTTGAAGTTACTGATACTGACGACGCCAACGTAAATATAAATTAGGAGCCGCCCAAGCAGACCGAACCAGGATCTTACCCACACAAAACAGCGGGAGCTTTATACTTGTTAATTATTATTTCCGCCAGATTTCATATCCCACATTGTAATGAGTTATAAAACCACTCGTATCCAAACGAGTGGTTTTATGGTAGAACCGTCCCCATGTGTACTGGCACAGTACGCACAGGGGGACGGTTCTCATGTGCCATAATCATACCTGAGTTGACACATTATCTGATTCCGACTTTCCGGCTCCATCGTTTGTAGTGCCGATACTGGTTTGCCCTTCAACAATTCTACGATTAGCCGATATGCTTCTCTTTCACCCAGTCGTCGATTTCCTGGGCAAAATCATAGGTGAACATGGTTGGTCATCAGGCAATACCCGAGAATGGTTATGCCACTTTCCAATCCAATCTTCTTAATTGTCCCTAAATATTTATCGAAATCATCCTCATCATGGAAGATGTCTTGCTGGTTTATCCCCCGAACTATAATGTGGTAAATTCCCGTTTTACTCTTTTCTCTGGGCTTCCTTGGCACATCATCAAGCCCTTCTGCTCTTCCCACATTCTACCAAGTTACCTAGCTCGCACAAGAGAACCGTCCCCCTGTGCCACTCTCCCCTGTGCCACTCTTTTTCTTTGAACTTTTACACTAATTTACCTATAATAGTCTTGTAGACAAATGAACAAAACTCAGCAACACCCTACTTCGCGCCCTAAGACCCGATTGGTTCTCTATCTGCTGCCCTTGATTATCATTTTGCTGGCTGTGGTTAAATTTTTACCGCAGATCACACAGAGAACACAAGCGAATATTCAACGTCATATTGAACGATAAATACTGGTACCGAGCTGCTAGATTACAGAGGGAGAAGAAGACGAATGAATTATATAAGAGGGTCAGAAACAGCTAAAAAGAGGAAAAAGCGAACACCAGGAACAGTGAGAGTTGTAATGGTATTTCTTGCCTTGTTTGCTCAATTGTTGCTGCTGGCTTATTTTGTTGTTTTACTGAGGCAGAATACGGTTTATCTCTATTTTTTACTGGAAATAGCGGGTGCGTCGGTGGTGACTGTTATCGTTACTAAAAACCGAAACTCATCCTACACCATCGTTTGGTTAATAATTATTATGGCTCTGCCAGTATTTGGTTATTTACTTTACCTGTTGTGGGGAACTACAGGATTAACTCACCGGAAAAGCAGAAAAATTCGTGAAAACATTACCCACAGTCAGACCTTTTCAAAACCGGATCCACATATATATTCGGAATTTCTGCACAAACATCCTTCTCGACAAAGACTCAGTACTTATTTAAGAAACCAGGGTTTCCCAATTTACAAGCATACGCAATGCAGTTACTATCCTCTGGGGGAATTGCAGTTTGAAAAGTTGATCGAAGATATGGAACAGGCCCAGAAGTATATTCTTTTAGAATATTTCATTGTAGCAGAAGGGCAACTTTGGGACCGAATTCACGACGTACTGCGCCAAAAGGCACAGCAGGGAGTGGAGGTTCGTATCTTGTTAGATGATTTTGGAAGTATCACCGAACTGTCAGATACTTTTGTCAGTGAATTGAGGAGTGAAGATATTCAGGTGATACGGTTTAATCCCGTTCATACGAATATATTCAGACCACTAATTAATTATCGTAATCATCAGAAAATCGCAGTTGTCGATGGCAATATTGGATATACGGGCGGTACCAACATCGCCGATGAGTACGTAAACCTTACCCATAAGCTTGGACATTGGAGGGACACTGCAGTACGGCTTGAAGGTGAAGCTGTTTGGGGCCTGACTGTTACATTTTTGCAAATGTGGGATTCTGAATCTAACCTTCAGTCTGATTACCAGCGCTACTTGCCTACAATTCATGTAGGCGGAATCGGATTTTATCAGCCGTTTGCGGACGGCCCCTTCAATAATCCCGACAACCCGGCAGAAGAACTATACATCCAGATCATTGCCGAAGCGCAGCAATACGTTTATATTACCACTCCGTACCTGGTAATAGACAATTCAATGAAGGACACATTGTGTATGGCAGCCAAGGGTGGAATTGATGTTAGAATAATCACTCCTAAAATATGGGATCATTGGTATGTACATATGGTTACTCAATCTAATTACGAGGATCTTTTGGCAGCTGGGGTAAGGATTTATGAATATACGCCGGGCTTTCTTCATTCAAAAATCATATTGAGTGATGATGACAATGGTGTCATAGGCAGTATTAATATGGATTATCGAAGTTTTTTCCTTCATTTTGAAAATGGGGTGTGGATTTGCGGCTCTCCGGTGTTGCAAGACATGAAGAAGGATATGATTGATATATTTGCCATAAGCGAGGAAATAAGCCTGGAGGAATGGAAAAGCAGACCACAATACAAAAAAATTGTGCAGGATGTTTTGCGGATTTTTGCCCCGCTTTTTTAGAGCGAAAATTTATTTGCATTGTATTACAAAACGGCCCAGGAGCTGGTACAATAAAAACATGATAGAAATGATAGAAGCCAAATTAAACTTAAAAGTAGACATCAGTATTAAACATGAATATAAATACTGCATTAGCGATCTGGCCCAGAATGAAATTATCCGTTCGCTGAGGGATTTTGCTCACCATCGCAACTTCTCACGCCTGGAGCACTGTATTCACGTGTCCTACCTAAGCTACCTGGTCTGCAGAAAATTGGGTCTTGACTACCAGTCGGCAGCCAGGGGAGGACTTTTGCACGATTTTTACTTCTACGATTCTCACATCACAAAGCCTGACAGCGGCATCCATTGTTTCTGCCATCCAACTATTGCCCTGGAAAACGCCACAAAACACTTCCCCTTAAACGAGGTGGAAAAGGACATTATAGTAAAGCATATGTGGCCAGTAACCATAAACCCGCCCAAATACAAAGAATCCTTCGTCGTTACCTTAATGGACAAATACTGCGCCTCCAGGGAGGTTGCCAAATACGGAGGCAAGTTCAATATTGCCCAGCAGACCCAATTCTAATTTGCAACCTGCCGATCCCCTCGGCGGGGGAAGCAAGCAAGGGGGAAGCAAGGGGACGTTCTTTTTGCTTCCTACTTAAACGGTTTTGCACTTCTACTTCTAATCTACACGTTGCATCAATGAATTCCACACCATTTTCCACATAAGTAATTATTAACTCAGCTAAATATACACCAGCATTGTTGAGAGTATTTTTGACAAATATCATTTTTCAGCCCCGTCCTTCTCTCAATTGTTTAATTATTGTGATATACTGCTAAACCTGTTCGCCTATGCAATAGAAATGATTCGGGGGGCAGCCCCTCTTTCGGTCAATTTCTTTTCATAGAATTAACCGCAGCTTAATGGCGAATTCATTTAAAGCTGGTATAATCAATGTATCCTGTCAACTGACATAGAAAAATTTTTATTGAGGTAAAGTATGGGAAATCGGAAAAACACCATCGTAGTAAGCGGTGATATTTGCATCAATACACTTCTTTGGACTACTTACCCGCAGAATAAGAACGGCTGGAACTGGCAAACGCATGTAAATATGTGCAGCATATCAATGCCGGGCGAATCCATGCTGTTGGCCAAGCTCATCTCTTTGGCAATCGATCAACCGGTTCTTTCTCCGGATATGCAGAATAAGGAATCCATAAACTCAAACGAATTCCTTCATTCCACAGCAGAGATAGAACCATTTCCCAGAATTCCAGGCGGAAAAGACACGAGTAAAGTGTACCGGATCAGTCGCTATCTTGGTTTTACAGGAACATCATCTGGATTACCGAAATTGCTTCCTGTTGTTCATGATGATGCGGATGCGGCAATGGTCGTCATCGATGACGAGAACAATGGATTTAATGAACATGAGGAGTTTTGGCCGCTAGCCCTGAAAACAGAAGGGAAAAATCCGCTTGTCCTATACAAATTGAATAATCCGAATGTGTCCAGTGCATTATGGAAGCATCTGGTAGAAACACATATCGAAAAAACGGTTATCATCATCAATAGTGAAGACCTGCGTGCCAAAGGTGTGAACATCAGCAAAAGCATCTCCTGGGAAAGAACGGCACAGGATTTTGTATGGCAGTTGAACAATAATCCGAATCTTTCCTTTCTTGCTGGCTGCAGGCATCTGATCCTTACTTTCGGACTGGAGGGCGTAATCTATTATAAATGTAACGGGGTTTCCGAATCCCGCCTCTATTTTATGCCCTATGAATTCGAGGGAGATTTCTCGAAGGAGATTCAGGGTAGTATGTATGGATATACTTCCTGTTTTGTTGCAGGGTTGGTTAAGAGCATTGTTTCAAAGGGAATGAAAGAGGAAGAACTGGTTTTCTCAATTAATGATGGCATTCGCGAAGGCATTGTAGCCTCACAAAAATATTATATCGACGGCTTTGGCGGGAACACATCTTCATTTACCTTCC
>JBAZQW010000126.1:0-6627 GCA_041645005.1 Desulfotomaculaceae bacterium
CAGCACCCACCCGCCTATTGAAGAAAGAGTGAGCCGTCTGGAAGAAATGAGAATATAAAATCCGGATTTTCATGATAAAACAGGCAGGCTGGGGACATAGTTTACGAACAGCGATAAAATGTTCATCACCTCCAGCCATTTACCTTTATAAGATACCTCCCTGCCCCCCATTCTGTGCACTCCCGGGATTAGACTCAAAGCTTCCGCATAACCCGGCCAGCTGACTTCTATGATTATTTCTGCCGGTTCATCACATATTAGTGGGTTGAAACATCCCTTTATTCCTCTTCGCGCGGCTTTTTCCGCAGCTTCTTTTATATTTTCCAATGCCTGAGCTGGGTGTATGTTTAAGGCCGCACAGTTTCCTATACCTTCTTTAACTGCAACTGTCTCCAGTTCCGGCAAAAATGCCAGGACCTCGTCTATAAATGACTTATCCCCACTGGCCAAACCCACGGGAACCCTGTAGTGTCCCGCGGTAAAAGCGCTAATCAAGGCCTCATTGGCTTGCCTGCCGTTAATTCTCAGCCCTGTTATCCTGGTGGTCATGGTATGGGGCAAAACAGCCCCTGCCGCGCCACACCCCGCGTGGAAACCAATCAGGAAAACAAGATTGCCGCGATCGACCATATCCATCCACATAAGCCTTCTCCTGGTGCCTCGAATCAACCTGGCTCTTCCTGAAAGCAGGTCCGGAATAATATTTTGTTTCTTCCAGTGAATATCAGATACGATAAAGTCGTCCGCCCCGCCCGCCAGGGCGCCTTCGATAGCGGCGTTCACCTCGGCGGTCATCTGCTTTCTGAACCACTCCTCTTCCGGTGGTCTCTCAGGCCAGTCAACATAACCTGTGGTCCCTTCAATATCAGCTGCAATAAAAACTGTGAACATAAAATAGCCACCCCCCTACAATGAAAATATACTTTTTAGTTAAAAATAATGCGGGCATGCCAGAAAAATACGATGATAAACATATGTGCCTAAAAACAAAACCCGTGGAGGGCTTTGGCCCTTCCACGGGTTTTTCAAGCAACTAACTTATGAAATCTTCACTCCCTGGAATGTTAGCTTCAGGCCGGCTGCAGCCATCTTGCGGCGTACAAAGGCCAGGTTCTCCTGCAGGGGGATTTCCATCGGGCAGAGGTCGGCGCAGCCCATCAAGCCAACGCAGCCAAACGCTCCGTCTTCGTTGCCGACCACATCAAAGTAATCGGCATCCGAGCGCTCGTCCCGCGGGTCAAGCATGAAGCGGGCCACTCTGTTGATCCCCGTAGCGCCCAGGAAATCTTCCCGGATGTTGGCAGTTACGCAGGCAGCCACGCAGCAGCCGCACTCAACGCAACGGTCAGGCTCATAAATCTTCTCAGCGATTTCATTATCCATCTTTTCTTCGAGTGCCTTGGGATCGAACTTCTTATTTGTGTGAACCCAGGCTTCTGTCCTGATCTGTAAATTCCTGAACCATGTTCCGGTATCTACACAAAGATCTCCGATCAGCTTGAATACCGGCAGCGGCATCATGGTGATATGGCTCGGCATGTTTTTGGCCAGAGTTTTGCAAGCCAGTCTCGGCCTTCCGTTAATCATCATGGCGCAGGAGCCGCAGATTGCCGCGCGGCAGACAAAATCGAACATCAAGGTCGGATCAAGGTTCTCACGAATTAAGTTGAGTGCCACAAACATGGACATGCCATCCTGCTCTTCCAGTTTATATTCCTGCATCCTGGGCTTGTCGCCAGGAATGTTCGGGTTGAAGCGGAAAATTGAAAATGTTATCTGGCGCATATTTTTATTGCCCTCCTTGTCCCACGTTATTTGCTCTTGCCAGCCGCAGACGATTCACCATATCCGCGGTCGCCAGGAGGCAGTTCTTTACATACAACTGGTTCGTAGTCGAGCGTGGGCAGGTCGGACCCTTCTTTCCAGTAGGCCAGCGTCCGCTTGAGCCAGTTGACGTCGTCCCGTTTCGGATAGTCCTCCCGGGAGTGACTGCCCCGGCTTTCGGTACGCATTAATGCGCCGTAGCAGATAGAGAGAGCAGTGCGGCACAAACCGGTCTGCCTAAGCGCATCGGCTAATTCTGGGTTTGCGCCCTGGCCGGAGGAACGGAGGCCAATCTTTAATGAACGTTTGTACAGTTCCCGGAGCTTATCCACGCCTTGTTGCAGGTCGGGACCGGTCCTGAAAATTCCCACGTGGTCCATCATGGCATTTTCCACGCCTTTTTTAATGTCATAGACGTTTTCTCTGCCATTTTTACCAGAGATAAGGTTTTTGATCCGCTCTTCTTCTATCTTGACGAAATCTTCAATCAGCTTATAATTGTAGTTCTGAGTTGCGCCAAGGGTATACTTGGCAACCGCGTCGCCCACGATCATACCGGAAACAACAGTCTCAGCTACCGAGTTGCCGCCAAGACGGTTAAATCCGTGCAGGTCCCAGCAAGCTGCTTCGCCTAAGGCAAAAAGACCCTTCAAACCGTAAACCGCACCGTCCTTGTTGGTGCGAACGCCGCCCATGGTATAGTGCTGGGTGGGGCGAACCGGGACAAGACTGGTAGCCGGGTCAATCCCGTTAAAGTTCATGGAGATATTGGCAATCTCACGCAAATTGGACCAAACCCACTTGCGTCCCAGGTGGCGGATATCCAGCCACAGGTGCGGGCCATACTTGCTGTCCACACCGAGGCCTTTGCGCATATGCTGGGTCATCCGGCGTGAAACAACGTCACGTGAGGCAAGTTCCTTCTTCTTAGGCTCGTAATCCGGCATAAAGCGGTACAAATTTTTATCCAGCAGGTAACCGCCGTCGCCACGGGCGCCCTCAGTCATCAGGATCCAAACCGGCACCATCCCTGTTGGGTGGAACTGAACAGCTTCCATGTTCCCCAGGGGTACAATACCTGTGGCCTGGCAGATGGCACCGCCGGCGCCATTACAGATAACAGCGTTGGTGGACGCCGCATAAAGCCTGCCGGAGCCGCCGGTGGCAATCACAGTAGACTTGGCAAGATAGGTAACTATATTCCCGTTGCGCAGATCCCTGGCAACTACGCCAAGGCAGTTAACTCCGTCATGAATAAGTGAAATGGCTTCGATCCGGTCATGGGTGGTAATTCCCATTTTACAAACTACGGTATCTACAGCATACACCATAGTATGGCCGGTACCGTCCGCAGTATAGCAGGTGCGCCATTTGGCCGTCCCACCGAAGTCACGGGCGGTGATATATCCTTCTTTATCCTTGGTATCTTCAACCTCACGGCCGTCGGGCAGCTTCCTTTTTCCGGCTACAATCCGGTTCCAGGGCACTCCCCAAGATGACAACTGTCTTACCGCGATAGGTGAGGTTTCCACAAACATCCTGGCCACTTCCTGGTCGTTACCCCAGTCAGAACCCTTGACAGTGTCTGAAAAGTGAACATCAGGGTTGTCGCCTTTTCCCAGGGCACTGTTCCCGAGGGCTGCCTGCATACCGCCCTGAGCAGCAGTACTGTGAGAACGCCGTGGCGGGATCAAGCTCAGAATGATGACATCCAAACCGGCTTCAGCAGCCGCAATTGCCGCCCTGTTACCAGCCAAGCCGGCGCCTACAACTAGAACATCAGATATAAAGGTGTGTTTCGCACTCAATGTATGGCACCCCCTGCCGGCAGATTAGCAGCAATCTGCGTAAACGTATATAAGGCTGTAAAACCAAGAACAATGATTATAACGGTGATACCCTTTAAAGCCCAGCCCATCTTATGACGCTCAAACCAGCCCCACTTGACGAAGATACGATACAGGCCAAAACCTGCATGGTATTCCCCAACGATCAGGAATATTACATAAAAAACTAAAAAGAATGGTAAATGAAAGCCGCCAAAAGAAGCATCCGCTGGCCCGTTAGAGGCTACACGCGCGGCGCTTGTAGCTACCCTGAGCGGCCATGAGGTCATTATTGTCCAGAGGTGCATACTTGCCATAATACCGATCATCAGAGCAGTGATAACCTGCCCGGCCCATACCCAGGTATCATAGTGGTTCATCATCTTTGTAAGCCGCCACGCGATTCTTAAATCACGCAGGCGCAACGGCGCCCTGCGGCCTGCCAAAAAGATGTGAACAATAATAAGAAGGACAGTCGCGGGAATACCAAATTGTGCTAAATAATATTTATCCAGACCTTCGGATAATGTATCAAAAAGAGCTGGACTAACAACGACTGTAGATACAAAAAGCATATGCATCCATAAGAAACCTACAAGAAAAACTCCGCTGATCGACTGAGCGAGATCGACATACAAGTCAGTCTTGCCAAATGATCTGTTTAAGGTTGTTTGTAAATTTTTCGCTAGTTCCATATTATTCTCCTTTCCCAAAGGGACTTTTAAAGACCTAAAACCCCCTTACACCGGGCACACACTAATTACTTCTAAAATAATTTCTAAACACATAAATCGAACTCTACCATATTACAAAAAACATGACCCTAAAACCTTTCACTTTCCCTCCTTCCAGTAAAGCCGTTAATTCCCCGTTCTTGAAACACGTGAAATCCTGACTTACCAAAAAATAAGCTATCTCGCTCAAGATAGCTTTTTGAAATTTATAGTTATCACATCCCCTCCTTCAAAGAATAAAATCTTCTCTATCTTTATTTTATTGCAAAAGAGATACCAAGTAGGAGAAATTGCTTAAAAATATCCGGCAGGACCCTGTGGTTATAAGATTTAAAAACACAATAACCAGGAGACCTGACAGGGAAAACATACAAGGTTTAAGTCAAATAATTCTTATTTGTGTTTATAATTTATAGAAAATAGAAGAATAGAACAAACCAGTCCTTAGTTTAAGCACCAATAAAAGTAAATATTTGTTACCTGATTTATAAATTTTCGACGTTTCTTTGAAAAATCCTTTTTTTAAGTAATAATTTAAAACAGGGATTTTCATAAAATTTTTCCTTTGCGAAGGCTCAAAAACCCTGTTCTGCAAAGCATTTTATCAAGCCAGCCTCTTTTACGGTTGATAACCATCAGCTTTTTGTTTAAAATTACATAAACCAGGAAAAAAGGAGAGAAATGAAATGCAATTTTATTGTGACACTTGTGGAAAGGAAGTTTTGCTGGAAGAAGGCACCGTTTCCTGGATAGATGAGGGCAATACCCTGCGGGATTTCAGGATAACCCATAAAAATGACCAGAATCACAACTGCGATCCGAGGCATATAGGCTATATCCATCTTGGTTTTGTTACAGGAATATCCGGTTTCATGAAATTTAATGAAGTGATGTATGATTACTGGGCTAAAGGTTACACCCTTCATGATGCCGGGGGGCTAAAAAAAGCACTGAATCAAATAGGCACTTATATTTGGGAAAAGCAAAAATAAGAACCTCTAAACGGGATGTTGTTCGATCGGAACTATTTTAGCACTTCGCTGTAAATAAAAACACCCGCTCCTCCCAAGCGGGTGTTTAACATATGTTAGCTTTAACCTTTCAACATAAGCCGGTTTTTATAATTCCAGGCCAGCACAGCCTCAGCAAATTTAACCATCTTGCTGGTCATGTTTCCACCAACATTCCCATTTACCCTTGAGGGCAAATCACCTTTATCAGTATTTTCATAATCTAAAAGCCCCAGTTCAGCTGCCATTTCGTTCCTGAATTCTTCTAAAGCCGGCGCCACATAATTTTGCAATTCTTTAGGAATGAGGCCAGTGGAGATATTTTTAATCAGATCCGGCGCATCCTGCTCCATTACAGTCAAATCTTTGATCAACTTAATACCTCCCGAAGATCATTTTCTTCTTATTTTTTTCATTCGTAAAGATTATTATGTTAGCAAATTTTATATATCAAAAAATATTGTTCTTTATTCTGGCTTTGGCCCGTCATTCACAGCACTGATTAAATCGGCAGCCTCACCTATGGTCACTGCCAGGCCGTTAACTTTTTCTATCCCGTCAGACTCCACTTTCATGCTGCCAAAGACCACCCCCACCACCTGGCCACTCAGGTCGAGCACCGGGCTGCCGCTGTTGCCCGGGTAAATGGGGGCGTCTATACTAAATGTTTTTCCTTGTTTGTCCATTACCTTCAAATAAGCTCCTACTCTTCCCTCAACCACTATATTATTAAGCGACAACGGGTTCCCGATAACTATTATTTTATCCCCGGCAACCGGCAGCCTGGCCTGATTGACAGGCATAACAGGCAGCCCGTCCACCTTCAGGGCTATCACCGCCAGA
Source organism: Desulfotomaculaceae bacterium (assembly GCA_041645005.1). GTDB lineage: Bacteria > Bacillota > Desulfotomaculia > Desulfotomaculales > Pelotomaculaceae > Pelotomaculum_B. Next base: position 6,238 of record JBAZQW010000126.1, read on the forward strand.
TCATATTCAGGCTTGCCCAACCAGTGGTCAGCCTTATAAACCTTACCATCCGGAAATGTTATTACCATGTTCAGGGCGTCCTCAATCACATGGTAGTTTGTTACAATGACTCCATCCGGTCCGACATTAAAACCTGTCCCCGTTTTTTGCTCCACTGCGACCGAAGAGCCCTCCCTGCGGGAAAGCACGCTGATTTGCACCACCGCCCGCATCAGGTTAATGTCAACATCTTTTTTCAGCTGAAAAGATTCCTTTACCAGATCGGTCAGAGGAGGCCTGAGACTGGGCCAGGAGGTAAAGATAATCAGACCCAGCAGCGCGATAGCGGTGACAAAAGCTACAATGCGTAATAATACCTTGCTCCGGGGCGAAGTTTCCCCATCATCTTCC
>JBAZQW010000127.1:0-6588 GCA_041645005.1 Desulfotomaculaceae bacterium
AACTGGCAGTTTGGGAAACCGCAAGAAATAGAAATCAAAAAGGTGTTGACTGGCAATTTACGACCGCTGATGCAAGAACCAAATTAAAGCGGCTTTATCCACAGTTTAAGAGTTAACAGACTACTAGCTGTATTGGTATCAGGATACTTAAAAACACTAATATCATTATAGGCCTCATATTCAAATTTTTGTGCAGTAACACTAGGATCAATGGATTTAGCTGGTACAGACAACAACTCAATATACTTTGTCATCTTTGTATAAAAATCGGGATAACTCCCTCCCTGAGGTTTTGAAGAGAAATAAAATGATCCAATAATATCTGGAGTCAGTGTATGTAAACTGGCACTATTCACAAAAGATTTATTTTCGGTTCCAAATTGGTCGCAAGGATGTTCCCCCATAAACCTTGCTGTATGATCCGTGGGGGGTACGGTTTTTTCCCCAGATAACGTCAAAGGACAATAAAGTACACCAAAGAGTATCTTTTTCTCCTTATTTACATAGGGTATACCTCTTATTACTAGATTCTCACTAACTATAGAGATATTATATCCTTCGTTCTTAAGCCTTCTCAAGTCATCATTAAGATCTATTAGTTGAGTCGACATTTATCCTCATATCCTCTTTCATATTAATCATATCCCCGAAAGAATACGATTGTTTGTGTTTATCTCCATCATCGTTTTTCCTTGTTGATACCATGGTATAAGACTTCTGTGAATCATCATAGCTCCCAAAGGCAAGCTCAACTACTTCTCTAAACGAATATTTTCGTTTCTCAACCTGTTTTGGTTGACCATTAATTATTACTGTTATCTGGCTGTTCATTATCGGTGACCTCCTTCTAAAATTAACCATATAATTATTCTGGCAATTTCTATTATAACAGTTGTTATTACGCTCGTCAATAACGTCTAGTAAATATAATTATAACATTTGTTAATAATAATTGAAAAGGAATGGTCTTCATGTTATTATTTATCTGATAAACTATTATAAGGAGCATTCCTGTAATAAACAAAAATGAGCTTTGAAAAAAAGAGTACCTCCTGTTAACATACGAGGTGTCAGCCTTCGCGAAAAAGCGACCCTTAAATAACAGAGGAGGTACTCAAGATGAAGTATACCCAGAACGAAAAGATTTTGCAAGTCACAGAAGAGACCTTGATAGTAGGTGTGGACATAGCTAGTGAAATTCACTATGCCAGAGCCTTTGACCACCGGGGAGTTGAAGTTGGGAGGTTGCTCAGGTTCAGTAATGATGCCGAGGGCTTTGGGCAATTCACAACTTGGGTTGGGGCGATTGAAGAAAAATGCAGCAAAACTAAAGTTATGGTGGGTATGGAGCCGACAGGTCATTACTGGTTCAACATCGCTCAGCAACTTAAGGATCACAGCATGAAGATAGTGCTGGTGAATCCGTTTCATGTAAAAAGGAGCAAAGAACTGGATGACAACAATCCAACCAAGAATGACCGTAAGGACCCAAAGACCATAGCTATGCTAGTAAAAGATGGCCGGTACATGGAGCCGTATATCCCGGAAGGCATATACAGCGAACTAAGAACGGCCATGGAAACCCGGTGGCAGATAGTAAAACAACTAAATGGAATCCGTAACCGTGTAAAGCGTTGGATCAGCATATACTTTCCAGAGTTCAACCAAGTATTTGGTGACTGGGAAGGCAAGGCAGCCCTAACAGTATTGCAGGATTTTCCCACACCCGTCAGGATATTAGAAAAAGGCGTAGAAGGCATTGTTGGGCGTTGGAAGCAGGATAAGCTGAGGGCAGTAGGCGGAAAGCGGGCTATATGCCTGATAGAGGCTGCAAGACAATCTGTGGGTGTACGGGAAGGCCTTATGGCTGCAGAGAATGACCTGCTCAACATGCTGGAGAACTATAAATTGCAAATGCAGCATTATGAAAGAACCATGAACATGGTGGAGCAGCTTGTGAAGCAGATACCTGGCCTGGACGAAATGGTGAAGATTAAAGGGGTAGGTTTGATAACCGCAGCAGGTTTTATTGCTGAGGTAGGTGATATTAGTCGGTTTGAACATCCCAGGCAAATTCAGAAGTTGGCTGGTCTAAACATAAAGGAAAACAGCTCAGGAAAGCACAAAGGCAAGAGCAGTATCAGCAAGCGAGGGCGGCGACGGTTAAGATCACTGCTGTTCCAGGCAATCATGCCGCTGGTAGCCAATAATAAAGGGTTTCAGGAACTGCACAGCTACTATACAACCAGGAGCCAAAATCCACTAAAGAAGAAACAATCGTTGGTACTGCTAAGCTGCAAGTTAATCCGAGTATTTTTCGCCTTGTTGACTAAAGGTACCGCATATGACCCAGAGAAGATGATGAATGACATAAAAAGACCGCTTTTACAGGAAGCAGCATAAGTAAAACACCATTAAAAGATAGCTCAGAAATAAAAGATAGCACATTGACAAAACGAGCCGGGATTAGTTAGGTTGAATTAAATCCATCAGGGCAAAGACCCAGTTAAGGAGCATGACTAACATCCACCTCATGGATAGGCAGAACGAAGGAATTTAGGGCGTAGACCCTGTGAGACATGGGAGGTTTGCCACCGGAGAGCAAGTGGATACCATCGGCCGAAATAAGCCTAAAACACAAGATGCTTATTTAGGTCACCCTTGCCCATCCAGGTTTATGCAAAAATAAGCATGTTATCCATGTGGCATGTTTTGCTTAATGTGAAAGTCTAAGAAAAACCAAGCAATCAAGAGATAACCTTAGATTATAGAGGGAGGTATTTAATATGACAAAAAAGTCATTGATTCTATTTGTAATGTTTGCTTTTTTTCTTATGCTGCTTCCAGGGGTAACCATGGCTGGCAGCGACGAGGGTGTTGTTACAGATAGCGCTATTATGACGAATGATACACAAGTGGAAGCTCAAGCAGCTCCAGTAAAAAATCTCAGCATGGAAGAGGCATTAAGTCTAGCGGAAGAAAACAACAGCGCTATAAAACAGGCAAAAATTACAAGAGATAAAAGCAAGATCCAAACAGATCAAGCTCATTCAGGAGCAGATAAAATTGACGAAGACCAGGCTACAAGCTTGTCAACGGGAAAAGTTAAATATTACAATGAGTTTGCTGCAAAGGCTTCGTTAAGTGTAGCAGAAAAGGCCTATGCTGTTGCCTTTGAACAGGTAAAGCTCCTGGTTAAAAAACATTATTTGGATGTTATGAAGAAAAAGGACCTTGTCAACATTAAACAGGAGGCTTTGGAAAGGGCGCAAAGACAACTGGAAGTTACCGAGGTTAATTTTCAGGTAGGAACAGTAGCAAAAACTGACGTATTAACTGCCCAGGTGGGCCTCGCCCAGGCAAAAACCGAATTGACTACAGCAAATAACAACCTCAGGCTTGCTGAACTCCAGCTAAAAACTGACCTGGGGCTTGACATGGGAACTACACTTAACTTGATAGCTACCGTCCAGTATGACGCCTTTATTCAGGTTGATTTGGAAAAAACCATTGATAATGCAATGGCAAATCACCTGGAGATAGAGAAGTGCCTTTCATCAAAGGAAGTGGCGGATGAGAACTATAAGATTACGGTTGCATACTCTGCGGCAAATACCTATAATTCAAGACTTGCCAAATTAGATGTAGAGACCAAAGCTGTGGAGTTGGAAGATGCTAAAAATAAAGTCGTGGCTAATATTACAGGTTCATATTTAAGTATTCTGGCTGCTGAGGAAGCTGTAAATAATTATTCAATCGCTGCTGAACAGGCGAGTGAAAGTATGCGTCTGACCAGCCTCCGGTACGAAGTGGGCATGGCCACTAGTCTAGACGTCTTAAACGCTTCAGTTCAGCAAAGCAATGTAGAGGCAAGCAGGGTTGAGGCAATATATAACCATTATCTGGCTAAACTAACCTTTGAGACCTCCAAGCTGGCACTTACCAATTAATTCATCCAGTGGTATTAGCGCACGATAAGGAAACGAAGCTATACGAGATCAAAGTTGGCCAGAAGGCTGACCTTTCTATAGACAGTATACCTGGAGTTAAGATTAACGGGCAGGTTGCCTTAATCGGGGACGCGACTGTATCGACGTTTTCACTTTTGCCGTCAACGAACACAGGTGGGAACTTTGCATGGCCATGACCTACTACATAGTTCCCAGGGATAAAGTCGGAATGGCCCTGGGGATCTGGGGAATAGCAGCGATGGTTGCTCCAGTGATATACCTGCGCTTGGCGGGTACCTGGTTGATAATTTCAGCTGGCAGTGGATTTTCACTATTAACATCCCCATCGGGGTAGCCGTGGTTTCTCTGGCCATAGCAATCCTGGATGGCCGACTTTGCCTTCCGACACCATGCTAGCTGGTTTTGGAATAAATAATAGCTGGGAATTTCTGCGGTATTTCCGCTTCGGGAGCTATCGCCTTCAAAGTTTCCTCGTCCTTGACGTATTGGGCTGTGTACTGGTCTTTCTTTACATTGACTATAATCATTATACCTTTTAAGGTTTGTCCATTTTCCTTCAACTTTTTATTAATGTAATCCGCCTGAATCTGCTTGGCCTGGTTTTCATCAATATCTTTAGTATTTATGGTAGACCAAATTTGTATCGGCGGGTTTTTGTCGAGTATCTCGCTGTTTACTTCGTATTGGGGTACATCCTTTTTAACTGCCCCCAGTACTTTAAAAGCGTCAAATCCTATACTGCAACCGGCCAACAGTAGAAGACCTACAACTAATACTAGTACCCTTGTAAATTTTGACATTCTAAAAGCACCCCTCTTTTTTATCATCATCTCTATTATACCTCCAAACTCCACCCTGTATTTACAGGAACGGGGTACTTGTTTTGGTTCATCGTTGGGGGAAAACCGTGACAGTATTGCTCTGATATATACCTTGAAGTCCTCCAGGCCGGTTTGGAGGATTTTGTATATCTCTTTGTTATCCACCTCATGATAGACAAACCTTGACAACGGATATGGGAAAACATATACTTTATCCAGTTAAGCATTTACTGGTTTAAGAATATTTCTGGAGGCGTGATATGACTGGCACAGACAATCAAAAAAACTTTTTCCGCTTTGGAGAAATAATTATGGAAATTGCCCGGAAACTGCATGTTGAATTGGACGGACAAAATGTACCGGGTATTACCGGCAGCCAGTTTTTTGTCTTAAGGCAGATCTGCAGCAGGGGTCGGCTGACAGTTTCCGAGGTGGCTGAAAAACTGGGGGTTTCCCTCAGCGCCATAACCGCCCTGGTTGACCGGCTGGTAAAGTCTAATCTGGTGGTCAGGAGCCGTGACGAGAAGGACCGCCGGCTGGTCTGGCTGGAGGCGACTGAGAAGGGCAAGGAAACCATGAAAAGCTGCATGGAGGGCAGGAAGAAAGTGGCCGAAAAATATTTCAGCCGCCTGCCTGAAGAAGATATACAAAAACTAATTGACATATACGAAAAAATTCTGTCAATGATCAAATCAGATGAAAAAAAGGGATAAATTATTGAATATACGTAGAACGTTAAATTTTTGTGGGGTCGGATAAACCCGGACACCCAACCAACCAGTTGACTGGCGGCGGTGCAAAAGGGGGCATACAGCTTGAGGAAATGGCTTATGTCGGTGACGGCAGTAATACTTTTTATTTCAGTCTTTTTGATGGCCGGGTGTGGTTCCAAGGCCAAAAATGCAAAAGATGGCGGCCAGGACACCGCGGTCATAAGCACGGCTGTAGCCCAGACCGGAAAGCTCACCGGCGGAACTGTGGTCAGTGGTAAACTTGAAGCCCTCAGCTCGGCTAATGTGGTGGCGAAGACAAGCGGAAAAGTTGCCAGCATCCCCGTGGACATCGGCTCTGAGGTGGTTGAAGGGAACCTGCTGATCAGCCTTGACGCGGCTGACCTGGCGGCTTTGGTGGACTTAAGCGCGGCGCAGTTGGACAGGGCCAGGAATTCAGATTTGCCCGCCCAGAAAAACCAGGCGGAATTTAACCTGGCTTATTCCGGGGCCGCCTTCAAAACAGCCGAGGCGGATTTCCAGAGAAACAAGCAACTGCTGGACTCCAATGTCATTTCCAAGCAGCAGTGTGAGCAGTCTGAAAGACTGTACCTCCAGGCTAAGGCGTCTTACGAGTCTGCCCAAAACGCCCTGGACATACTGGTGGGCGCCACTATTCCCGAGACCATCCGGCAGTATGAGGCCCAGCTAAAAAAAGCGCAGGCTGATTACGCCAACACCATCATCAAAGCGCCTATCAGCGGAGTCGTCACGGCCAGGAATGTAAACCCCGGCGAGATGGCCAGCCCGACTCAGACCGCCATCACGCTGGTCAACCTGGACACAGTGGTAGTCCAGGCGAATGTCAGTGAAGATCAGGTCAATAAAATAAGTATCGGTCAGGAACTAAAAGTAAGAGTCGGCTCTGTCCAAAATGAGCCTTTCACTGCCACTGTCACCAATATAGCTCTGGCGGCAAACTCTACCAGCAAGGCCTACCCGGTTAAAATCCAGATTCAGAACCCCGGGCACACCCTAAAGCCGGGTATGTTCGCCGAAGTGTTTTTGAACATAAACGATGAAGCA
>JBAZQW010000128.1:0-6577 GCA_041645005.1 Desulfotomaculaceae bacterium
GGGTGGTTCTTACTACATTGAGAGCCTGACCAACTCACTTGAGGCAAAAGCCATGGATTATATTGCCAAGATCGACGCCCTTGGCGGTGCGGTTAAGGCAATTGAATACATGCAGAAAGAAATCCACAACTCTGCTTACCAGTACCAGTTGGCTATTGACAATAAGAAGAAAACCGTCATTGGTGTAAACAGGTTCCAGATGAAAGAAGCGCCACCTACAGGACTGCTGAAAGTTGACCTTTCAGTTGGGGATATCCAAGTTGCAAAACTTAAGAAGATGAAAGCGGAAAGAGACAACGCCAAGGTTGAAGCTTTACTTAAAGCAATTCGTGAAGCAGCGCAGACCGAGGCCAACTTGATGCCTGTATTTATCGATGCTGTTAGAGAATATGTAACTCTCGGTGAGATTTGCGGCGTTCTGAGAGACGTATTCGGTGAGTACAAGCAGCAAATCGTATTCTAGGAGAAGGAGGAAAGCAGATGAGCGAGAAACGCATTCGTGTTCTGGTCGCAAAGCCAGGCCTTGACGGTCACGACCGTGGAGCAAAAGTTATAGCCCAGGCCCTTCGTGACGGAGGCATGGAAGTAGTATATACGGGCTTAAGGCAGACTCCTGAGCAGATTGTATCAGCGGCGCTGCAGGAAGACGTAGATGTTGTAGGTATGAGCATTCTTTCCGGAGCCCATGCAACACTGTTCCCGGAAGTAGTTAATCTCCTGAGAGAAAAGGGCGCAGGTGACATACTGGTGGTAGGCGGCGGGATTATCCCGGAAGAAGACATCCCGGCTTTAAAAGAAGCGGGTGTCGCCGAAATATTTGGTCCGGGTACTCCACTTGCAAACGTAGTTAAATATATCAAAGATAAATTAAATTAGGTTAAAAGAGGTTAAGCTAGATAACTAATAGCGCGGGCAGGCCGGTTTGGCTCGGTACCTGCCCCGCGCCAAACCTTTTATTCAAGCGAGTAAGGTTAGAATTGAGAATCCTATATATATGGAGGGATCCGGATGATTAAAAAAATCGACCATATCGGTATTGCAGTCAAGGATCTCGATGTAGCATTAAAATTTTGGGAAGGCCAGTTAGGCTTAAAATCTATAGAAACCGAAGTGGTTGAAGAGCAAAAGGTAAAAGTAGCGTTTCTGCCAACCGGTGAAAGTGAAATTGAGCTTCTGGAATCCACATCACCTGATGGTCCTATCGCCAAGTATATTGAAAAGAACGGCGAGGGGATCCAGCACATCGCTTTCCGGGTTGATAACCTTGAGCAAAGGTTGGCTGAATTAAAAGAAAAAGGCGTCCGCCTGATTGATGAGAAGCCGCGGCGCGGTGCTGGCGGCGCAAAAATAGCCTTTTTGCACCCGAAATCCACATTTGGTATCCTGGTTGAACTGAGTGAGCGCGACTAGAATGGAGGTAATCGCATGAGTATGCAGGATAAACTGGATATTCTAAATAAGCTGCGGGCTGGTGTAGTAGCCGGCGGTGGCCAGAAGAGAATTGACAAGCAGCATGATGGCGGCAAGTATACCGCCCGCGAAAGAATCGAAGCGCTGTTTGATGCCGGTTCCTTCAAGGAAATTGTTGTTTTCGCAAATACCGAGGTTGACTACAGGGCTGTAAAGAACCCGAACGAAGGTGTTATCGGCGGTTACGGCACCATCGGCGGACGCAAGGTTTATCTCTTTGCCCAGGACTTTACCGTAGTGGGTGGCTCACTGGGACGTGTACACGCCGCCAAGATCTGCAAAGTTCTTGACATAGCCATGAAGGTCGGGGCTCCGGTCATAGGCATCTGCGACTCTGGCGGAGCCCGTATTCAGGAAGGTGTGGACGCCCTTGACGGATACGGCCAGATCTTCTACCGCAACACCATCGCCTCCGGCGTGATTCCCCAGATTTCAGTGATTATGGGACCATGTGCCGGCGGAGCGGTTTATTCCCCGGCTCTGACTGATTTCATCATGATGGTTCAAAACACCAGCCAGATGTTCATTACCGGCCCGCTGGTAATCAAAGCCACCACCGGTGAAGATGTCAGCCAGGAAGCGCTCGGCGGCGCGGCAACCCACAACCAGGTCAGTGGTGTGGCTCACTTCATGGCCGCGAATGAGGACGACTGTATTGCCCAGCTTAAAGCGCTGGTCAGCTACCTGCCCTTGAATAACCTGGAAGATCCGCCGACCTATCCCGGAGTTGAGCCCGCTCTTGATAAGGAAACACTCCTTACCGTTATACCTGACAACGCGAACAAGGGGTATGATGTCCGGGATCTTATCAACGGTGTGGTAGACTCTGGATCATTTTTAGAGGTACACCAGTACTACGCTACCAACGGTGTTGTGGGCTTTGCCCGTGTTAACGGCCAGTCGGTGGGAATTATCGCCAACCAGCCCAAGGTATTGGCCGGCTGTCTCGACATTAACGTGTCCGACAAGATTGCCAAGCAAATCCGTTTCTGCGACTGTTTCAATATACCAATCATTACTTTTATGGATGTTCCAGGGTTCCTTCCCGGTGTCCAGCAGGAATACGGCGGGATCATCAGGCACGGTGCCAAGATGCTCTACGCTTATTCAGAAGCAACAGTGCCTAAAATCACTATTATTACCCGTAAGGCATACGGTGGAGCTTACCTGGCCATGTGTGCAGACTCACTGCGGGCTGACACCACGTTTGCCTGGCCCAGCGCTGAAATTGCGGTAATGGGTCCGGAAGGCGCTGTTAACGTTATCAACCGCAAGGAAATCGCGGAAGCTGAAAATCCAATTGAAAAACGCAAGCAGCTGGTGCAGGATTACCGCGATAAGTTTTCCAACCCATACATCGCTGGCGCCAGAGGCTTAATTGAGGATGTTATTGACCCGAGAGATACAAGGGTCAAGATTATTGATACTCTCTGGAACCTGTCCACCAAGCGCGAAAGCAGACCCAAGAGGAAACACGGAAACATCCCCATGTAGTGCTGAATACCGGCATGGAGGAGGATATAATAAATGGCTAAACAAAAAGCAAAGGCCGGTATCAAACCCGAGGTGCTCGCCGCAATTTCTGCGGCTCTGGTTCTTTACGGTTACTCGGCTGAGGCTGGATACCAGATCAGCAGTGTGACCAAGACCGGTAACCCCTGGAAAAGGGCTGGCATAGCCGAGTTAATGCTGGGCCGTGATTTAACTATGAGAGATTTCATGTAAGACAATAAGGCAACGAGAACAGGCCTACCATTTAGGAGGGGAATTTTGCATGAAAAAGTTCAAAATTAAAGTTAATGAAGAAATCTTTGAAGTAGAAGTTGAAGAAATTGGTGGAAGCCCGGCAGCAGCGGCACCAGCGGCCCCGGCAGCAGCACCCCCGCCGGCTCCGACACCCGCTGCGGCACCCAAAGCAGCAGCAACTCCGCCAGCTGCTCCCAAGCCCGCTGCTGGCGGCGGCGGTGGCGGCGGCGCGTTGTGCGCCCCAATGCCAGGCACCGTTCTTGATGTTAAAGTAAAAGTTGGCGATGCCGTTAAGATGGGCGACGTGCTCTTAATCCTGGAAGCCATGAAGATGGAAAACGAGCTTCAAGCCGATAAGGCAGGCACAATCAAGGAAGTTAAAGTAGCCAAGGGACAAGCCGTCAACGGCGGAGATGTGCTTATAGTTATCGGTTAAATATAAAAGCCGGTGGAGGTTTAGTTAAGCTGGTCCTCCACCGGAAATAGAATATGAACAACAGCCTTTGTTCATAAAAATGATAGGAGGGTATGCTATGAAGAGGAACAAGATCACAGTAGTGGGGGCAGGTAACGTTGGCGCTACAGCAGCCCACTGGTGTGTAGCCAAGGAACTGGGAGATGTCGTACTTGTTGACGTCATTGAAGGCGTGCCGCAGGGTAAAGCCTTAGACTTAATGCAGTCTAACCCTCTGGATGGAACAGACAGCTGGGTAAAAGGCACAAATAATTATGAAGATACTGCCGATTCAGATGTTTGTATCGTTACAGCCGGAATTGCCCGTAAACCTGGCATGAGCCGTGACGACCTTCTGAATACCAACTTCAAGATTGTCAGCTCAGTAGCTGAGAATATTGCCCGCTACTCACCAAATACGATCATTATCGTTGTTTCCAACCCGCTCGACGTTATGACCTATGCCGCCTGGAAGGCCAGCGGCTTCCCGGCCAACCGTGTCTTCGGACAGGCCGGCGTGCTTGACTCAGCCCGTTTCCGCACCTTTGTGGCTATGGAACTGGGTGTATCGTTTGAGGATGTTAATGCCTTAGTGCTTGGCGGCCATGGCGATACAATGGTATCGGTGCTCAGCCACGCTAACGTAGGGTGCATACCGATCACCAAGTTAATACCAGCCGAGCGCCTTGCTGAAATAGTCAAGAGAACCGCCAACGGCGGAGCAGAGATTGTGAACTTCCTTAAGACTGGCAGCGCTTTCTACGCTCCATCTGCATCCGCAGTTCAGATGGCTGAAGCGGTATTGAAAGACAAGAAGCGGATCCTGCCTGTTGCGGCATATCTTAACGGCGAATACGGGGCGAAGAACATCTACACCGGCGTACCGTGCATTATCGGCGGCAACGGTGTTGAAAAGGTTCTTGAAATTGATCTCACACCGGAAGAGAAAGCGGGCTTGGATTATTCCATCCAGGCAGTTCGCGACCTGATGAAGGTAGTCGGACTGGGAGCATAAACAAGTCCGGCTAGCGATAAAAGGGGAGGATAATAAGATGGCAAAAGGACCAAAAGCTGTATTGATTACGGATACTACTTTCCGGGATGCCCACCAGTCCTTGTTGGCTACCCGGATGAAGACCGAGCATATGATCCCGATAGCGGAGAAACACGATGACATCGGCTTCTTTTCAATGGAATGCTGGGGCGGCGCAACTTTTGACACCTGCATGCGTTTCTGCGGCGACGACCCGTGGGAGCGTCTCAGAGTAATCAGACGCCACCTGAAGAAAACCAAAACTCAGATGCTGCTGAGAGGTCAAAACGTAGTTGGTTACCGTAACTACGCTGACGACGTACTGATTGAATTTATCAAAAAAGCAGTCTTTAACGGCATGGATATTTTCCGTTGCTTCGACGCTTTAAACGATTACCGCAACCTGGAAGTAGCGATTAAAACCGTTATAGATGAAGGCGCTCACGCCCAGGGTACCCTGTGTTACGCCATCAGCCCGGTCCATACAATTAAGCACTATGTTGGTCTGGCCAAAGAACTCGAATCTATGGGAGTACACTCGCTCTGCATTAAGGACATGGCCGGTATCATTGCGCCATACGTAGTTGGCGATATCGTCAAAGGTATCAGGGACGCCAAGATTACCCTGCCCATTCAGATTCACTGCCACTACACCAGCGGCATGGGCTCCATGGCTTACATGAAGGGTATTGAATCAGGCGCTAACATTATTGACTGTGCCATATCTCCAATGTCTGTGCAGACCTCGCAGCCGTCAATCGAAGTTATGACTTCAGCCTTTGCAGGAACTGAATATGACACTGGTTTAAGTCTTGAGCCCATGATTGAACTGGCCGACTACTGGAAAGAGATTCGCCCGCTTTACGCCGCTTTCGACCTGGCTCAAAAATACCCGGATGCTGGTATTCTTGTGTCACAGGTGCCGGGCGGCATGATGTCCAACTTCCTCTCCCAGTTGCAGCAAGCCAACGCTCTGCACCGCCTGCCCGAGGTGCTTGCGGAAATGCCGCGCGTGCAGGAAGACTTCGGCTGGCCGCCGCTGGTCACACCATCCAGCCAGATTGTCGGGTCCCAGGCTGTGCTCAACGTGCTGATGGGCCGCTACAAGATGTGCACCAACGAAGTGAAGCAGTATATGCGAGGTTACTATGGCAGGCCTCCCGCGCCGATTAACGAAGAGGCCCGCAAGATGATCATTGGCAATGAGAAGCCGATTACCTGCCGCCCGGCCGACATGCTCGAGCCCGAGTTGCCGAAAGCCAAGGAAATGATTGCTCCTGTGATGGAAAAAGAGGAGGATATTATTTCGTGCGCCATTTACCCGCAGGTTGCACCCAAGTTCCTTGAGGAGAGAATGGCCAAGAAGCTCAAGGTTGACATTGAACTTGCCAAGCAAAGCACCCAGTACTATCCAGTATAAATACTGCGCAATTTAAAATGTCATTTATCGGGCCGGCGGATATTTCCGCCCGGCCCGTTATGACGAACTAAAAGTTTCGTAAACCTAAAAGGAGGTTAGTTAACTAAATGGCCAAAGACAAGATGAAGACCATGGACGGAACCAAGGCAGCGGCACACGTATCCTATGCTTTTACCGAATGTGCCTGCATTTTCCCCATCACTCCATCCTCACCCATGGCTGAATACGTGGATGAGTGGAGTGCTCAAGGACTCAAAAACGTTTTCGGGCAAACAGTGAACGTTACTGAAATGCAATCCGAAGCCGGCGCTGCCGGCGCCCTGCACGGTGCGTTGACTTCTGGTGCATTATCAACCAGTTACACTGCATCCCAGGGTCTGCTTCTGATGATCCCTAACATGTACAAAATAGCCGGTGAACTTCTGCCTGGCGTGCTGCACGTGACCGCCCGCAG